>JAFGDR010000066.1 GCA_016932035.1 Candidatus Cloacimonadota bacterium | reverse complement strand
GCTTATAATTACAAATATATTTTTTCCGTGATTACCTTCCTTACTCTGTGTCCTCTGCCTGTGGTGGCGTTATGAAATGAAGCTGGATGCTCTCTGTGGTAAGATATTTTTTAATTCAAATACTCACACTCCAAAAACCTTGACATCACATACGCTGAAATCAGCAAGAGTTCTATGAATATGAATAGAATTACTTTTAAAAATATTGGTCCACTCGTCGATGATGGACAGTATTATTGCAAATGGGAAACCGACCTTCCTTTTAAGGTTTGGATAACAGTTGAAGGAGATACTTCACAGATAAAAATACAACTCAAATTCCGCAGAAAAGGTGAGAAACTCTGGGAAGATCAAGTTATGCAGTCTGCAGATGAACATCAATTCGAAGGTTTTATTAAAGCTGATGTGGTTGGATTATATGAATATACATTCTCCATATTATTCGAAGGTGAAGAGATCATACATGAACGAATATATGAAGTCTGTTTTGACCGTCCTCGAGCTCGTTATGCTGCGTGGTATGAAATGTGGCCTCGCTCACAGGGAACAGTTCCAGGCAAGAGTGCCACCTTTGGTGATATGATCAATCGTTTGCCGTATGTCCACGATCTCGGTTTTGATACGATCTATCTTGCACCCATTTATCCTGTTGGGCACACAAATAAAAAGGGACAAAATAACTCTCTCAATGCTGGACCTGAAGATCCAGGAAGTCTGTATTCAATTGGTAATGAACATGGCGGTCATAAAGCTGTAAATCCGGATTTTGGAACAATGGATGATTTTCATCGTTTTATTAAAGAAGCAGAAAATTTCGGTATCGAACTCGTAATTGATATTGTGTTTACATGCTCACCAGACCATCCATGGATCAAGCAGCATCCTGAATGGTTCTATCACAATCCTGATGGTTCGATAAAATATGCGGAAAATCCTCCAAAGAAATACGAAGATGTACATCCCTTGAATTTTGAATGCGAAAATAAAGAGCTGCTCTGGAATGAGCTACGTGATATCTTCCTCTTCTGGATCGATCAGGGAATTCGAACCTTCAGGGTTGATAATCCTCATACAAAACCTGTCGAGTTCTGGCAGTGGGTGATCGAAGAAATACATGCAAAAGATCCCGGTGCAATCCTTTTGGCTGAGGCATTTACCGAACCAACAATGATGAAGCAACTCGCAAAAGTAGGCTTCACTCAGTCCTATACGTATTTCACCTGGCGTTACAATAAACAGGATTTCACCGAATATCTTACCGAACTGACTATGACTGAGATGAAGTATTATTTTCGCGGTAACTTCTTTACCAATACCCCTGATATCCTCATGCCGCTTCTGCAGGAAGCAGGACGCCCCGCTTTTCTCCAGCGTATCGTTCTTGCTGCAACCTTATCATCTGTATATGGAATGTATAATGGTTACGAATTGTGCGAGAATAAAGCTGTTCCTGGAACCGAAGAATATCTTAATTCTGAAAAATATGAATACAAAGTCTGGGACTGGGATCGACCGGGAAATATCAAATCATACATAATAAAACTCAACCAGATCCGCAAGGAGAACAAAGCGCTTCATTATTACAGGAATCTTTCCTTTTATGAATCTTCTGATGAACACATTCTATTTTATGGAAAGACATCTTATGATAATGAAAACACGGTCCTTGTTGCTATAAATATGGATGCTTATAACGAGCATCAAAGTGTCATACAGATTCCTCTTGAAAAATTTGGCATACCTTACGATGAGGAATATACGGTTGAGGAATTGTTATCCGGGAAAAGCTTTACACATAAAGGAAGAGAAATATCAATAACATTATCCAATGAAGATCCGGCATGGATTTTCACCCTATATAAAAAATAAGAGCAGGTTTATATGAAAGTTACATTTATTTCAAAAGAATATCCGCCGAACGTCTATGGCGGAGCAGGTGTGCATGTTCGTTATCTGGTGCAAGAACTACGAAAATTAATAGATGTTGAGGTTCGTACTTTCGGTGACCAGGATATCACAGAAAATGGATACCGCGTCAAAGGGTATTCATCGATCGGTGATTTTGATGGTGATCCTCGTATCAGTAAAGCGCTGGACACGCTTGGCATCGATCTTTCGATCGTGAATGATGTTATGGATTCAGATATTGTGCATACGCACACGTGGTATGCTGCATTTGCTGGATTCCTGGCAAAGATACTCTATAATAATAAATTCGTTCTCACTTCCCACAGTCTCGAACCCCTCAGACCATGGAAGGAAGAGCAGCTCGGAGCTGGCTATCGTCTCAGCAGCTGGGTGGAAAAACTCGGCATTGAGAACGCAGATAGAGTCGTGGCAGTTTCGAAAATGATGAAGGAAGACATCCTGAAATATTTCAACATCGACGAAAAGAAGATCGCCGTTATTTATAACGGGATCGATACACGCAAGTGGAAAGAAACGCTTACAGGTCATACGCTCAAAGAATATGGTATCGATGAGGAATATGTGCTTTTTGTAGGGCGTACCACCATACAGAAAGGAATGATCTATCTAATCGAAGCTGCCAAAGACATCAAAGCTAAAGTTGTCTTTTGCACGAGCGCACCGGACACTCCTGAAATAGAGCAGATGCTGACCGAGAAGATGAATGAGACCACAAATACCCTTTGGATCAATAAACTCTTAAAAGAAGAACAGTATATTGAGTTGTACAGCAATGCATCTGTCTTTGCCTGTCCTTCGATTTATGAACCCTTCGGCATCATTAATCTTGAAGCAATGGCGTGCAAGACACCCGTGGTTGCCAGCAAGGTTGGCGGTATCAAAGAAGTAGTTGTTGAAGGAGAAACAGGATTTTTTGTCGAGCCCCAAAAACCCAAGGAGCTTGCCGAGAAAATAAATATATTACTTAATGATAAATCATTAGCGAAGAAATTCGGCGAAAACGGACGAAAGAGAGTCGAAGTGTACTTTGACTGGAGGATCATCGCAAAGCAAACAAAAGAGATGTATGCAAAATTGTTAGATGAAAAATAGCCTTGCAGCTCTCTAATAATAATGATTTTGATTTAGTTGACAAAAGATTGGATATTTAATTGTTAATTAAAGTTAATAATTTGGATGAACTAAGATAAAATAATGAAAAAAAATGTACTGATTTTTCTTATCATACTTCTGGTTTTGGCATCGTTTGGATGCAAGAGAGAGGAGAAAGAAAAAACAGTGGTTCATCTCTGGCATCAGATGGAACCGGAGAAAAGACCTGTGCTCAAGCAGGTGATCGAGGAATTTGAGGAAAACAATCCTGATATTGAAGTCGTGGTGCTTGCCAAAGGAACTGAGGAACTCAGAACCGGTTACCAGGCAGCTGCAGCGTTTACCGGTGGAGGTCCCGAGCTCGTGTATGGTCCTATGGATCAGATCGGTCCTTTCGAGGTGATGAAGCAGAAGAATAGTGATATAAGCATCATCATGCCGATGGAGGATCTCTATCCTGAAGAATTCTATCACAAATTCGTTGATCAGGGGCTTGTCCGATATAAAGGTCATATCTATCAAATCGCAGACAGACTCGGAAATCATCTTGCACTTGTTTACAACAAGAAATTGTTTGATGAAGCCGGGATCAGCGATCCACCCCAAACAATCGAAGAGTTTCTCCAATTTGGTCAAAAATTAACGAAAGATACAAACAATGACGGCACGATAGATCAGTGGGGACTTGTATGGAATTACACCGAACCCTTCTGGTTCGTTCCATTCTTTGGAGGATATGGTGGAGAGGTATTTGATGAGGATAATAATCCTGAACTCGACTCACCGGCTGCAGAAAAAGCATTTCAGCTCATCCTCGATATGAGGAACAAATATAAGATCATGCCTCCGGAATGCGATTATGATATTGCTGACAACATGTTCAACCAGGGCAATGCTGCAATGATTATTAATGGTGACTGGTCATGGAACAAATATATTGCTTCACCGCATGTAGATTTCGGACTTGCACGCATACCCTATGTTGAAGAGACACAGGAGTGGTGCAAACCGATGGTTTCTGCAACGGGCTATTCAGTGAATGGCTCAGCAAAAGGAGAAGTGCTGGAAGCAACCAAGCTTCTGCTTAAATATCTAACCTCAGAAGAAGTACAGCTTCAATTTGTTGAAAAATTCAAGTCGATTCCAAGTTTGAAGTCTCTCCAGGAACGACCGGCAATTGCAAACGATCCTGTTATGAAGATATCAGCCGAACAGATCGAGGTTGGTCAGCTTATGCCGATCATTCCCGAGATGCGTGCTGCATGGGATGCGATGCGTCCTGCTCTTCAAAGTGTGATCTCAGGCAATATGTCACCGAAAAAAGCAGCAGAATATCAGCAGGAACTCTGCGTTCAGAAAATTGCCGAAATGTATGAAGGCTCTGATGAAAGTGCTGAAGAGACCACACTGGCTTCGACTATATTTTTTGTTCTTGGCATAGCACTCGGTTTATATCTTACGTATGTTCTTGTTTTTAAATTTATTCTCGCCCTGATGAGGAAGCCAAATTCCTTTGAGACAAAAAATGCCCGTTTTGCTGTTTTTATGGCTCTGCCTGCTTCCGTAATTCTTTTTGGTGTGGTCATCTATCCATTTTTCTATAATATTGTTCTTTCCTTTTCCAATATGAATATGACGAATGTCAACTCATGGACAATAATCGGTTTCGGGCAATATTTGCAGGTCTTTGCAGAGAAGATTTTTTATTCTGTCTTTTTTAAGACAGTCGTTTGGACGGTAGTAAATGTCTTTTTCCACGTTACGATCGGTGTATTTCTTGCAGTCCTTTTAAACAGATATCTGCCCGGCAAAGCGATCATACGTGTACTGCTGATACTCCCCTGGGCAGTTCCGGAATATATTACAGCGCTCACGTGGCGGGGTATGTTTATGTATGATACCGGAGCGATAAACCTGATCTTGCATAAACTCGGTATACCTGCGGTGAACTGGCTTTCGGAAGCAACAACTGCCTTTATTGCAAGCATGATCACGAACATCTGGCTTGGAGTTCCTTTTATGATGATCATTGCGCTTGGTGGCTTGCAGTCAATTCCTAAAGAATTGTACGAAGCAGCGGAAATAGATGGGGCATCTGCATGGAAGCGATTCTGGAAAGTGACTGTTCCACTTCTTAAACCTGTTATGATACCAGCGATCACACTTGGTATTGTGTGGACATTTAATAAACTGACAGTTATATGGTTGGTCACGAATGGCGGGCAACCAGCAGATAAATCTCATATACTGGTTTCGTACGTGTATCGGGCAGCGTTCAACCTGTACCGGTATGGATATGCGGCAGCTTTCTCAATGGTTATCTTCCTGATTCTGGTAATCTTCAGCGTGACATTCATGAAGAGATCCAATGTAGCGGAAAAGGCATAGGTGGCGTACATGACAAAAATGAAACGATGGTACCAGTATGTAATTATTTACTCAGTTCTCCTTATTTTTGTTGCAATTTCGATTTTCCCGGTACTGCGTGTCCTCACAATATCCCTTCGTCCCGGAGATAACCTTCTCAATACATCCCTGCGCATCATACCAGAAGATGCAACGTTTGATAATTATGTGCAACTCTTTACGCAAAAACCATTTCTTCTGTGGATCAGAAATAGTTTGCTGGTTACACTCGCAGTAACGATCATCGGTGTGGCACTTTCTTCGACTGCGGGATACGCTTTTTCAAGGTATAAATTTCCCGGACGAAAAGCAGGTCTTCTCGCTTTACTTGTTACGCAGATGTTCCCTGCAACAATGCTTCTTCTTCCGTTGTATATTATGATCTCGAAGCTTGGTTTAGTGAACAGTTTTGTCGGACTAATCATTATGTACAGTGCATCAGCTCTTCCCTTCTGTATCTGGCTTATGAAAGGTTATTATGATACGATCCCATCGAGTCTGGAGGAATCTGCAAAAGTAGATGGAGCAGGTAAATTCTATTCCTTTTGGAAGATCATCATTCCGCTTGCATCACCTGCACTCGTAATTACCGCACTTTTTTCTTTTATGGCAGCATGGAATGAATATGTGGTTGCAGCACAGGTTTTGTGGTATGAAGACATGTTCACAATTCCGCTTGGGTTGAAGAGTTTGCAAGGAAATATGACAACACAATGGGGAATGTATGCTGCTGGTGCGCTGATTATCAGCATACCTGTTATAATTGTATTTTTAATTCTCAGCAAATGGCTTGTTTCAGGGCTTACGCTGGGTAGTGTTAAAGGATAAATCACAAAGGAGCATAAATGAAAAAAATTATTATATTTTTCGTGATTATACTAGCTGCAGTGAGTTCATTGCATGCAGCAATTGGTTGGAGCGGCGGTATCTGGCCGAATTCCTATACTGATCAGACAAATGGATTTGATATAACGGTCTATTACCAGATATGGAAAGATGGTGTAACAAACTTGCCCGGCAGAGGTGACAGTCTTTCTGCGACCATCTTTTACAGAACCCAATCACAAACGATTTTCGATTCTACCGCAATGACGTTTAATGTTGATGTCGGTAATAATGACGAATATTTGGGTGTTATTCCGAATGCTTTATTCACTTCAGGAGATACAGTCTATTTTTACTGTGAAGGATATGATTCCACAGATGCGACATATTCGTATGGAACAGATCAGAATACTGCCGGTCCTTTCGATGAGAATAATCCCGGCGAATACTATATCATTGCTGGACTGAATCAAGACGTAACGGTTACCTTCCAGGTCGATATGACCATCGTGGATCCTGTTTATACGGTTTCTGTTGCTGGTTCATTTAATGGTTGGACTGCAGGTGCAGATACTTTGAGTGATGATGATGGAGATCATATCTACTCCGGTGATGTGTTATTTACTGCCGGGACAAATCCATACCAGGAATATAAATTTGTGAACGGCTCGATCTGGGAAGACAATATCTCTAATAGGATATTGAATATTGATGATTCATCTCCTACAATGATCCTTCCCCCTGTCTATTTCAATAACATTCCACCCGACGAGATCTTCATAACCTTCCAGGTCGATATGTCTCTGCAGATATGGAATGGCTGGTTTATACCTGGAGTAGATACATCCGCTGTGAGTGGTACAATGAATAATTGGGATAAATGGGAACTTGCAGACAATGATGGAGATGAGATCTATACCGGAGAGTATTCATTCTATGGTCAGGTGGGCGATCAGATCGAGTTCAAGTATCGACTGAACAGCGACTTTGAGCTGTATGGGCTTCCAAATAGAACCTTCACCATCGATGATACGATCACAACCATCCCTGTTGTCTATTATGACGATCTGAATCCCAATCCTCCGACAAACCTCATAGCAACAGTCAATAACATGGATGTCAATCTTGTTTGGGATGCACCAACCGCACGAGATGTCGAGTATTATAACCTTTACCGGGATGACTCGATCTTTGCTTTGGTATATCAACCTACGACATCATATACTGATTATTCTGTTCCGAATGGATATCACTGGTATTATGTAACCGCTGCCTATCCAGAAGGTCAATCCTTTCCGTCAAATATTGAAAATGTTTTCGTGGGAACTAATACTCCTCCTGTAGCTGACGCAGGAGATCCCCAAATCGTTGTCGAAGCTGATACAGTATACCTGGACGGCTCAGGTTCCTACGACCCTGACGGACTTCCTCTAACCTATCGTTGGATCGCACCCGACGGCATAGTGCTTTCAGACTCGACAGCTGTCAATCCGACATTTATTGCACCCCTGGTAGATGAAGATACTGATTACACGATCTCACTTATTGTCTTTGATGGCGCACTTTATTCCGATCCTGATGATGTTGTTATAACAGTTTTGAATGATCAACCTCCAACTGCAAATTTTACAGCATTTCCAATAACGGGCTGTATGCCGCTTGAAGTAACATTCACTGATCTATCTTACTCGTATATCACAACCTGGACATGGAATTTTGGTGACGGCAACACAAGCCATGAACAAAATCCAGTACATACTTATACAGGCGCAGGAACCTATTCGGTTTCGCTCACAGTCACCAATTACTTCGGTACAAATTCCCTTACAAAATGGAATTACATACATGTAACCTCAGAACCTCTTGATCCTCCTACAAATCTAACCTACACCGTCAATGTCGATGATGTGCATCTTGATTGGGATGCTCCAACCGCAGAAGGCAGAGACATTCAATATTATAAGGTATATCGGGATGAAGTCGTTATCGTTATCGTGTATCCAACCTCAACTGCATATAATGATATGAACCGCCCTCTTGGTCAATATGTATATTTTGTTACAGCAATTTATCCTGAAGGTGAATCTGCACCATCAAATCAGGTAACCGTTAACATAATAAATAATCCTCCAATCGCGGATGCAGGTCCCAACCAGACGGTTGATGAGGGGGATTTTGTTCAACTCGACGGCTCAGGCTCATACGATCCCGAAGGATTGTCACTTACCTATAGCTGGACTGCTCCTCCTGAAATTTCATTGAACGATCCCTCGATTGTTGATCCTACTTTTACAGCACCCCTCGTAACGCAGAATGAAGTATTTCCTATCGAACTCATCGTTTATGATGGTAACTCGTGGTCTGATCCTGATACTGTCTTCATAACAGTACAGGAACTCGTGGGAGTTGGAAATGAACCGCAGGTATATGTCGATGCCCTTCATGCTAACTATCCGAATCCTTTCAAAACTTCGACAAAGATTTCATTTTCCATTAAAGGAAATGAACATGTAGAGATAATCCTCTATAATCTCAAAGGTGAGAAGGTTTTGACGCTTTGTAATAAGGATTTTGACGCTGGTAATCATGAGCTTGCATGGAATGGTGTGGATATGAGCGGTCATCACGTATCACCCGGTATCTACTTTTATCGAATTAATGCAGGCGACTTTGTTTCAACTCAAAAAATGATTTTGATGAAATAATTTATAATATTCATTCATACTTGAGTGGATGATTTAAACTTGACATGGAATCAAAAAAAATGCAAAAAAAAATAATGAATAACATGGAGGAACACATGAAAAAAATTATAATTTTTTCAGTTCTTATTTTATTTTCCTTCTCCACTCTTCACGCAGTTATTGGCTGGAGTGGAAATATCTGGCCTAATTCAGGATCGAATCAAACGAATGGTTCTGATATAACAGTGTACTATCAAATTTGGAAAGATGGAGTAACCGGCGGCTCAGGTCCCGGAGCCGATCTTTCTGCAACACTTTTCTACAAGAAATCCACTGAAACAACATATCAATCCTATGTAATGACCTACAATACTGCTGTTGGTAATAATGATGAATATATGGGCACAATCCCTGATACCTATTTCGGTTCTGGTGATATTATTAATTTTTACTGCGAAGGATATGATTCGACAGACGCAACCTATTCCTACGGAACAGATCAGGCAGGTGGAGGTCCTTATGATGCAGGAAATCCCGGATCATATAATATCGTTGGCGGTATCAGCCAGGACGTAACAGTCACATTCCAGGTTGACCTGAGTGTTGTTGGACCAATCGAGCCGGTAACGGTTGCAGGAAGTTTCAATGGTTGGAATGCCAGTGCTAATGAACTGACAGCTCAAGGTAATGATATCTACGCCGGCGATGTGCTCTTTACTGCAGGAACAAACCCAAGCCAGGAATATAAGTTCGTGAATGGCGGCAACTGGGAAAATGAGATCGCTAACAGAACCCTTACGATCGATGACTCCTCCCCGACAATGATCTTACCTGTTGTATACTTCAATAATCTCGATCCTAACGATTTTACGGATATCGATGTGACGGTTACTGTCAGTGTTGATGTTGCTGACTCAGTTGGTGCAGGTTGCGTTTTCGATTCTTTGGGTATCTATGGCAATGTTGCTCCCTTCGATTGGGATTTTGGTGTTATACATAATGAATTGGTAGAGATCATTACTGATGAATTGTGGACTGGAGAATTTCTATTCCCAGCAGGTTCGTGGAAGCATATTGAGTTCAAACTCGGTAGAAACGGGCTCGATCTTGAGGCCGGTTTTGGAGAAAATCACACTTTTGATATTGATGATTCAAGCCCAACCCAGCTCATAAGCTGCGTGTATGGAACGATGGGTCCGGTCACCTCAATAGATGATCCTCAAAATCAAGGTAATATATTCATGAAGTGTTCACCCAATCCATTCAACACACAAACTCACATTTCATTTGCGCTGAAGTCTCAAACCTATCAGGAAGCAACTGTTTCTATCTTCAATCTGAAAGGACAGCTTGTTCAGAAGTTTGAAACACAGACGGACGCCTTCGGACAGGGTGATGTGACCTGGGATGGAAAAGACCTTCAGGGCAAAGAACTGAAGAGCGGCATCTATTTCTATAAAATCTCGACGAACGATGTATCTGAAATCAATAAAATGATAATGATGAGATAAAATCATATTATGACAAATTATAACAAAATAAGGGGATCCCGGTTGTTCAATCGGGGTCTCTTCTTTCTATTATTAATAATTTTTTCTGTCACCTCGCTTTCAGCCACCACAGGTGACGACTTGAGTGGTCGAATCATCATAGATGGATTCAGTAACGATTTCGAGGATAATGAACGACTCTTTATCAAAGAACCTCTCGCAGAATCTCAAGAATTGGATGACGATTCATGGTGGGGTGAATACAACGATGTGAAGCAGATCGATCTGACATGGGATCTCACCAATTTGTACGTTGCAATCGATGCTTGTTCCTGGGATAATAATGTTATCTACTATCTCGATATCTATCCTTCGTATGGCATTCATGATATGCTCGATCTGAACACCTGGATGAGGGCATTCACCTTCTACGGCACTAATCCCGATTTCTTCCTTGCTACCTGGGATACGAATGATAATCCGCAATTCTGGAAGATGCGTGAAGGTTC
This sequence comes from Candidatus Cloacimonadota bacterium, assembly GCA_016932035.1. NCBI lineage: Bacteria > Pseudomonadati > Candidatus Cloacimonadota > Candidatus Cloacimonadota bacterium. The sequence goes on along the minus strand of JAFGDR010000066.1, from coordinate 36,672 downwards.
ATCGCTACAAGCTGACGAGATATCGATCGAAGATTATTCGACCTACAATACAGGAAATCTTGGCAGGGCGATGGAAGCAGCAATTCCATGGGAAGTGATCTATTATGATTCGACACATTCTATGAAGAATTTTCCAGAACTCAAGATGCTTGCAGTCATCACAACCGGCTCAGATAATCTTGGCGGACCCGATGTGATACCCAATAATCTCGGTGGCATGCCCAGCGACGGGATCTCAACCGCAGTGCTTGATAACTATGTATCAATTGTTGTAGATTCCACAGGCGATGGTAGTCCTGACATCGGAATAAGTCCAAAAGAAAGAGTCCATTTTTATAAAACACCACCTTTTGAAGAAATTCCCTTGAATGTTAATAAAGTTGAATTTCCGGACGGGAAAGTCTTTGCACCTGATCAGGGAGAAACACTCTCATTCAAGATCGATCCCAACCGGGTCACAGCATTTAATGTTGAGATTTATGATGTTCGCGGTGAGTACGTTGGAAAAGCTCAGATCATCGACGAAACCACACAAGAGTGGGAATGGGATGGCAAAAATCAACATGGCAACACCGTTCCCTTTGGCATTTATGTACTAAGAGTGGTGTCGGACTCAAAAGAAGTAAGTCATAACGAAGCAATTTCGGTAATAAAATGAAAAAAGTATTGAACAAGAAGTTATTGATATTCTCTTTAGTCATCCTCGTTCCAGGTCTGCTCTCAGCAAATTTTATCGGTATGAATTGGGGAGCGCGACCCATGGCGCTGGGAGAAACGTATGTGGGACTTGCCAATGATCCTTCTGCAGTATTTTGGAATCCTGCAGGCCTATCCTATGTGAACACCTATTCAATCCTCGCATCTCATCAAAATCTCTATGAGATCGGTGACTTGTATAATCAAATGGTCGCTGTTTCGATACCTCTGAAATTTGTGCATCTTGGTGCCGGCTGGTCACAGATCAATCTATTGAATGAGTATGCAGAGCAGGTGATCGCAGTATCAGCAGCAAGTATCATCTGGTATAAGAACATCCCGATCAGATTTGGATTAAGTCTGGATAATTACAGCCTACGAGTACCCGGGTATGACGATGCAAAGGATGCATCTAAATTCGATATAGATGCAGGTTTGATCACAACTCCACTGAAGAATTTCTCCATTGGATTCGTGGCACGAAATATCTTTGAACCAAGCATCAAACTGCTTTCTGAGAATGAAAAACTCAATCGTAACTTTACGCTTGGCACTCATTATCGATGGCGTGATGTGGTGAACTTTCTCCTGGATTATCAATGGGATAAAGACGAGAGTAGTGTGCATTTCGGTTGGGAGATCTGGTTCTTTGATGTCTTTGCACCTCGTATCGGTCTGAACAGAGAATATTTGACGGTCGGTTTCGGTTTAAAAGCAAAACATTGGAATCTCGATGGTGCGGTCTATTCCCATGAAGAATTGGGAAGCACATACCGCGTTTCCTTCGGGCTTCAATTTTAAAAGTATAATAAACAGGTAAATCTATTGTGAAAAAAAGAATAATTTTTGTACTACTTTTTCTGCTTGCGATCAGTATTTCACTCAATGCACAGGTTCGCCTGGAAGGTTATCTGGAAAGTGTGTTCGGCACAAAGTATGAGACGGACAGCTTTCATTGGAATCTCTGGGATCCTGACTTCAAAGTGGAACTTCGGCTCTATGCAAATCCTATTGCCAATTCAGAAGCATATGTAAAATTCTATGCTGATAAATGGAATGAAAATGGTCAGATGATGGATCATTCTGAAGCGATCTTTGCAGAAGGGCATATTTCTTACAGGCAGGAACTTAATGGTCGTGGCTTCAATGCAGTTCTGTTCAGCCGTGAGAATAATCATTATTGGACAGACGGTTCTTTGCTGAATGTGCTCAATACCGGTTCGGTTAATAATGACGGCAATGGTCAGGGTGTTCGTTTTGATCTGTGGGCAACCTTCGGCGGAAGCGCAACCTACGTGTTCTCAGATTTCTCGCAGGGTGACAGCGATGATATCCATCTTGTACGATATCGGCAGCAAGTATTTAAAAACAATCTTCGAGCCGGTATGTTCTACCAGAGAAAAAACTATGGTATCGGCGAAAAGGATTCCTATAACGAAGTCTGGGCTTTTGATGAGCATGCAGAACTTGGTAATTATCAGCTCAATATGGAATTCGCATTTTCCAGAGTGCCTTCCGAACAGGAAATAAAAGATACGCTGAAGTATTACAGGCAACGAAGTAAAGATTATTTTGATGATGGTGATTATTTTAAAGGTCTTGGAGAATTCTTCAAAACCAACGTCGCTGCTAAAATGGAATTCCGCGGTTTCCGTGTTGGTCATCCGAGTTATGGTTACTGGTTCATCAATCCCGGCGTATGGACGTACGGAAAATGCTATCGAAACTATATGGGTGAAAACAAGTCTGATGAATACGGTGTCTGGGTGAATACATACTATTTTGTTCCGCAAAGAGCAATTACGTTTACCTTGAACTACTCACAACATAAGAAGCTTGAAGGCCAGGAATACTCGATCGGATATAGTCTCGATCCGGTTTCGAACATCTATGCTGAAGCATATATCGAGTTTGTGAACGGCTTCAAGGGCAAGGTTTATTACAATAAAAAGGATGAAGTTTGGCACGGAGAAAAATATAAACATAATGATTTTTTTGCAGAACTTTCTGTTGAGAATAAATTGGCAAAACTTCTCACTCAATTCAAGATAAAAGATATTGGTGAAACGTGGGAAAAGCAAATCGCAGGTATAGAATGTGCGGTTAATCTCTCGGAACGATGGCGTGCTTTTGCACGAGGAATGGTCGTTAACGACAGGGTTGGATCTCGTATGAGTTTTTTTGCTGAGATCCAATATAGGATTGGCGGCAATTCTGAGCTGTATCTTCAGTATGGTCCAAGCTGGTACGGCGGTTACGGTCTGGTCAATGATGACAGCTTTGTGTCCGGTGGTTCGATGCAAAAGCAATTGCAAGTTGTGTATAAAGCATGGTTTTAATAAAAATGATAGATATGATATAAGGAGTACGTGTGAGAAAAGTAATACTTTTCGTTATAATTCTTTGTATAACCGCTTCTGCGTATGCAGGAGTTGGAATAACAAAAAAGGGTGTTAAATTTTACTATGAAGCGCCCAATGCCGGAGAGGTCAGTGTGGCAGGTGAATTCAATGACTGGAACACCGGTGCACACATTATGGAAATGGATGAAGACGGCGTCTGGTATATTGTCATTCCGCTTGATAGCGGTGCATACATGTACAAATTCGTGGTTGATGGTAACTGGTATGCCGATCCCGATAATCCCAAACAACAGGATGACGGTTACGGTGGTGTGAATTCACTCGTCGAAGTAAGTTCATCTGGTGGTCTGGTGACCGAAAAAGTTGTCGAGCAAAAGCAAACCGGTGTCCGAACCTTTCTTAACCCCAAAGTTCTTTTCGATGGACGCGTGTACAGCAAAAATATCTTCGAAAAGGAAGAGTACAATGGCAAGCTGATGCTCGATAAACCGCTTTATGATATGAATCTTGGTATGAAGATCAAGTTCAATTCTCAGGTTGAGGGCTACACTGTCATGAACATTAACAACATCGCTGAAGGTGTTGATATGTGGAAGACGCATCTCAACTTCAAGCGTAGCTATCTCAAACTTGATGCACCTTATTTCTTTGTTCGGGCTTTTGATAAATATGGATTCCTCACTTTTGACGATCCCCTTCATATTGTTGGTGCTATTGGATACAGGAACTATGATTTCGGATATGAAGTCATGGGAGTGTATGCCAAATCAAAAGTGCCGACGATCATACTACCTCTTGCTAATATTCCATTCAATTTCAACTTCGAAGCAGTGTTTGGAGATAATGTCGGCGATAATGATATGGATGTGAAAGCAGGTAGAGCAAGCGGAGATTTTCATGTCATTCCGGAAACTGCATCTATAAAAATTGGATATGGTGAATATCATGCCCAGGTACCGGTAACATCGACATCCTCTCAGGAGCATGTGAGTTCGGAAGTCGATCTTCAACTTGGTTACGCATTCGATCAACCTGGTTGGACAGCACCGTTGAATATCTCACTTATGGGCGAGTACTATCAATTCAAAGATACAGATAACATGAATATGGATTCAGTAAAAACTGAATTCGCAAACGGTGATCGTATCTATGCAGGCGTAAAAATCGATTTCCCAGCTGCACTCAGTGCGTATGCCTCCTATCAGAAAAACAAGGTCTCTTTACAGAAGGACATCACAAAGAATATTTTTACCGTCGGCACGAAATTCTATACCGACGACATCTTCGCACACATTTCACTTAGCACATGGAAAACAGTATTTCCTGACAGCGCCCTAAGCTGGCGTGACTACTATGTGTATATGGAACGCACCGATGCAAATGGGCGCTGGTTCCAGACCTGCTCTGAGGTTCCTTATGCGCAATATACACTTGTCGGTTATGAAACTGCACTTTTCTGGGATATTGCCGCAAAGTATGCCTTCGATTTCTTCGGACTAGATTTTGCTGTTGGCTATGACGGAAAGATCGCGCAGCAGGATTTCAAGTATGAACCCAAACTCATAGAGAATACGATCTTCTGGAATTGGAACATCTCACCGAAATGGTCACTCTATACCGATTGCAGGATTCCCATTTATAATGATCCATTCCTTGGGCTTAAGACTGATTACAGTACATGGGAAGATGTGTTCTGGGCAAACTTTACCAGCTTAACCTATCATCTCAGCACAAATGTGAAGCTCTCACTCTATTGGGGTGTGAATCCCTTTGCGCTGAGCGATATCTCTGATGAATTCATGCCAATTGGTAGATTTGAATACCTTAATGATATTGGTAATTTCGAAACGTATCTTGAGAACAGCTATACTGCTATGGGTGAACGTATTCGCATGGCTGAGAAATCTCTCACTCAAGAGCAGCGAATCGGACTCGAAGCTGTGATAACATTTTAAGGATCATTATGAAGATAATAAAATTAACTATGATAGTTTTGATGATCCTCGTTCTCATCACTGGCTGCTCCTTAAATTTTATCAAAAAACGTCTCCCCTCACCTCATAAAGTGCCGGGCGGATATATCTTCCAGTTCGATGCTCCTTCTGCACGGACTGTAACATTATCTGGAAGTTTTCCGGATAATATGTGGAGCGGAACTGCCACAGCATCAGGAAGCTTCAACGAGCAGATCGACTTGATGTATGATGATGGAACGCACGGAGACAGAATTGCTGATGACGGCATCTGGACGGTCATCAAAAAGCTCGCTCCAGGAAGATATGAATATAAATTTGTTATCGACAGAAATACATGGGTGAAAGATCCCAATGCCTTTGAAGTCACGGATGATGGCTATGGCGGATATAATTCTGTCCTTATTGTCGACTAAGAAGAGGTTTCAATGAAAAAAATATTTATTTTAGCAATTTTAATTACAGCAGTGTTTTTAATGAGTTGTGATAAAACTCCTTTCCTTGCACCATACAGCTACAATGCAATTCTTAAGGGAATCATACAGTTTGAAGATGGTTCACCAGATACGTTAACTGCAACTGTGCAGGCATACAAATCCGGTGTTTCCACACTGCAAGGTGAAACCACGACAGATGCAACAGGAGCTTTTGAGATCAAGAATCTCTCAGAAGGCACCTATCAACTCAATGTCTCTGCACCTGATTATGATGATTTTACCGTTACAGATATTCAACTTAGCGCATATTCAACAACTACGATTGATACAGTTGAATTAGATGTTATAAAAAGGATAGAAGTAAAAATCATTACGATTGACGGAATAATAGATCCTACTTGGGAACCTGTGTATGAAAATACACATGAATCAGGTTGGGCAGGTAATAATTTTGTACATCTCTATCTGGCACGAAGTGATGATAGTCTGTATATTGCAGTTGATGGAACATTTTCTAGTGCCGATAATACCGTGAACATTTACATTGATAAGGATTATGGGAAAGGAACCGGTATTAATGACTTTTCGGAAATTACCGGGGGCGGATATGGTGATCATTTAAATAAAAATGTAACTGCACCTGATAACTTTGGCGCTGACCTTGCATATTCAGGGTGGGCATTAGTAAGTGATATTGCTGTAGTAAGTTTGGAATATCCATCAGCAGTAGATCAACATATTCTAGATGCAAATATTGCAGTGAACGCTTCAGTTATAGAGATGGCTATTCCCTTTACTGAGATTTATAGCAGTGGTGAAGTGCCTATAGGTACTAAAATGGCTTTAGTTGCACTTATTGGTGGCGGTGGAGCGCCATACGTATGCGATGATACAATCCCTCAACAGGATGATCAATTCAGCTTTACAACCGTCTTCAGCAGACAATATTAAATTATTCAGGAGGAACATACATGAAACGTTATGCATTTCTAATCCTCATCATTCCTTTGCTCATCGCAGGATGCGCAACACTGGGATTCGGTGAGTTCGAAGGACAAACACAACCGACTGCTCAAACAACACCCCAGGAAGGCAGCACAGCCTTTACGTTTGAAGCACCCGATGCTGAATCAGTTACGATCGCTGGTGATTTTAATTCCTGGGATCCGGGTGCAAACTCGATGATAAAAAAGGGCGATTTGTGGACAATTACCATGGATCTCGAGCCCGGCTCCTATCAGTATAAATTCGTTGTTAACGGTTCGGAATGGAAAGCTGATCCGAATAATCCAAATACCGCCGACGATGGATACGGCGGACAAAATTCAGTAATAACCGTTGGAGATAAACAAATGGCAACCACAATCCAAGAAGAAGTTAAACCGAAAAGCGGAGTTTTTCCAGTCACTTTTGAATATCAACCTCTAACCGGTGGAAAGCATGATGTATATCTTGCCGGTGAATTCAATAACTGGTCCGATAGTGATATAAAATTGAAGGAAGATAGCGGTGTGTATACTGCCACTGTTCAGCTTCCCAAAGGCAAATATGCCTATAAATTTGTTGTTGATGGCAACTGGGTCACCGACGAAAATGCAGCAGAATTTATCGGCGACGGCTTTGGTGGACAGAATGCGATCGTGTTTGTCGGCAAAAAAGAAGATATCGATGCACTCTATAAAGTTGAATTTTCATACAATCCTGATAAAGAAGGCGTGAACGACGTTTACTTAGCTGGATCATTTAATGGATGGAACCAGAAAGCCAATCAAATGGAAGAAACCGAAGACGGAGTGTATGTAACAACGCTACTCCTTAAAGGCGGTGAGTATCAATATAAGTTTGTGGTAAATGGAACCGACTGGATTACTGATATGAGTGCATCCCGATTTGCTGATGACGGTTTTGGTGGTCAGAACTCTATCCTTGATGTGGATGAACGGTTCCCAAGAGTACAGATAGAAGTTGGTGACGGTGAGATCATGACCTATGGAATCCCAACCGAACAATCGCTCGAAACAGTAAACCCTCTCTCCGAAACATCCATTCAATTCAAAGCCAAAGCACATCGCAATGACCTTGAAGCGATCTATCTATGGAAAGATGGTGAAAAGATCGAGATGGATTTCATAGATTCTGATGATACCTTCGATTACTATCAGAAGATCATCGAACTCAACTCACCTGATGATGAGTTTGACTACTATTTTATCTATGTTGATGGTGGAAAAGAATTCTACCTTATCGATGGTGCACTAACCGAAACTTTTGATGAATCCAAAGTTTTCCACTATTCCAAAGATGTCGTCGAACCGTTCTTTACACCGGATTGGGTCAAAAATGGTATCATTTACCAAATTTTCTGCGACAGATTTTATAATGGCGACAAATCCAATGATCAGGATTTCACAGAATGGTACTATGAAGGAGTGAATAAACCTCCTGCACCCGGCAAAAAGCTTCCTCCAAATAAACAATACTTCCACCTTGTTGATGACTGGTATGACATATCCAGCTTAAAGAGCAATCCCTATCGTCATGACGGTAAGCCGGACTGGTGGTCATTCTATGGTGGCGACATCGAAGGTGTTCGACAAAAATTAGGTTACCTCGAAGACCTCGGCATAACCGTTATTTATTTCAATCCACTTTTCGAAGCAAAATCAAATCATAAATATGATGCAGTCGATTACATGAAACTCGATCCCCATTTTGGAACAGCAGATGAATTTAAAAAATTTGTAAAAGAAGCACACGAGCATGGTATTCATGTGATCATAGATTGTGCTTTCAATCATACAGGTGAGACATTTTGGGCTTTTCAGGACGCATTGAAGAATGGACCTGATTCACCATACTGGCACTGGTATGAATTCAAGAAATGGCCTTTGCCAGATCCGATCCCTGCAAAATATAGTCCTGCAGATTATTATGAATGTTGGTGGGGTGTCGGAGAAATGCCCGATCTTAACTATGATCTCACACTTCCCAATCCTGCAGAGAATGGTATCAAGAACATCAATGATGCTGATCCTAACTGGGATGTCGTGAATTACATTCTTGATGTTGCCGAATACTGGATCGGTGATATGGACTGCGACGGTTTCCGTCTGGACGTTCCCAACGAAGTGCCGTTCTGGTTCTGGGAACTGTTCCGCGATAAAGTAAAATCACTTAAACCGGATGCCTATCTTGTTGGCGAACTCTGGGGCAATGCAACGGACTGGGTGAACAGTAATTACTTCGATGCTGTGATGAACTATGCATTCTTTAAAGATCCGGTCATGCGTTTCTTTGCAATGAGAAGCTGCAGCGCTAAGACCTTTGACCGCGATATAAAACAAGGCTTGCTTGCCTATCCCATCCAGGCAGTGCAGACAATGATGAACCTGATCGACAGCCATGACACATTCCGATATCTCGAGACAATCAATGGTGATCTGGGTAAACTCAGACTTACCATGCTATTCTCGATGACCTATGTCGGTGCTCCACATATCTGGTACGGTGATGAGATCGGTATGATGGGTGCACACGATCCTGACTGCCGTCGTCCTATGAACTGGAAATATACCGAAGATCCCGAAAGAGTCGCACTCAGAGACTGGTATAAGAAACTCATCAAAATTCGTAAAAACTATTCGTGCCTGAGGACAGGCGATTTCCACACTGTACTGACCGAAGGTATGGTCTATGCATACAAGCGCAGCAATGATGATTGCTCGATCACCGTAGTCATCAATAATAATAAAGAACTAATGAAGGTCAGTATCCCGATCACAACAGGACAAAAATCAGTGACAAATCTTCTCGATGGCGCATCTTATAATGTGATACATGATGTTGTCGAACTCGAGCTGCCAGCGATGAGTGGAGCAATATTGAAATAATATTACCGAAAGGGTAATTTTCCCGAAAGGGGCTGACGTATGAATATAAAAGTTGTTTTCGTATTGATGGGATTATTGCTTATCTCAGCCAATTCGTTTGCCTTCGACATAAAAGGGGATATCTCATCCTGGCAAAAAGATGATTTCATTGGTTTTGACCAGATAGGAGATTGCAATGCATCCTTTGGAGATATATCCTCAGTATTTGCACGGGTAGAAAATGACCAGCTGTTTGTCCGTATCACTTTTGATGATATGGTTCAAAGAGAGAACAATATTGTTGTGAAAGATAATTTTCAGAACAAAAATATATCTGCTCAAGTCTCATTATATGCCGGCAAAAATAAAAAGTTAATCGATCAGTTTTCTCTTCCAATTGATTCGCAGTCATTGAAAATGAGTGATCATAAAATGTTGCGAAATCCTTCTTCAAATTTGCTCGAGATTTCTGCAAAGCTAAATGAGTCTTATACAAAAGAGGATCTTACATACAGAATAGATGTATTCCTGGACGATGTTATGCTTGATACCTTTATCGGTAAAGGTGATCGTGGATTCCGCGGTGGCAATTGTGCATTTGTTCATCATGGTAACCAGGGATTAACCTATACTGAGGTGTTCTACGGACAGGATCCTCAAGAAACAAGCGGATTCGATGAAGTGCTTGAAGTGCATGAAGCCACGAATATCCCAGGCAACTTTCATATGTCCGGAACCCTGATGCCAGCAGCAGAATGGCATAATCAGGAGTTCAATGACTGGCTGGAAACAGGAGCATCAGAGGGCTGGGTTTCGATGATGACCTCAGCACTAGGTCAGCACATCATGCCGTTTGTGCAGAACGATATGAACAACTGGTCGGTGTCTATCGAATGCGATATGGTTGATTACCGATACAATTACGTGCCGCGCGTTGCATGGATTCCCGAACGTGTCTGGCTTAATCCCGGGCAGTATCCTGAAGCCGGTGTTATCGACTGGCTTGGAGATAACTGGGAACAGTTCGACGTAGATGCTGTCGTGCTTGATGACAGCCCTCATTGCTGGTCCGTGAACAAGAATAAAATTCACTTGATGAACAACGGAAGCGGCGTCAACCTGCGCGTGATACCAATCGATAATGAATTCGTTGGGAAAATGCACTACGATGCAGACGGTGCGAAAAACTACATTAATTCTCAGGGACAGTATGAAATCGCAGTTTACGGAACCGACTGGGAAGTAGCTGCTGAGATGAATGAACATCATAATACATTCTTTTTAGACAACTATGAAGGCGTGATCTGGTACTGTCATGATAACTATCCTGCGATCAATGTTTGGAAACTCGATTCAGCATTGGCAAACGCAGATTTTAACGGAAGCGGTTTCGATATCACACCCGGTACATATGGACTTCTTGGCGGGGGAGATGGTTACGGCGGCAGTAATAACAGCTGGTACACGCAATGGGCTGCTGCAGAATCTCACTCTGATTACCATTCTCCCAAATGGACTTATGGTTACATATGGGACGATGTTTATAACAATATAATTACATGCCCCGATAATGGGCTTTCTCAACTTGCCTGGTACACCCTCATGATCAATCTCCACGAAACTGGCTGGCATACAAGCGGAGAGATCGCAGATTGGGAGCACCGCTATTCGGCACATATAAAGAATGCCAATGTTTACGCAGAAGCATCCAGATGGGCTAATGGTGATTACACAGAAACTACAGCATCTTTCATGTCAGACATAGATAAAGATGGTGTGGATGAACTCATTATGCATAATGACGTTTCAATGTATGTGTTTGAAACCATCGGTGGAAAAGCGAATTGGATCTTCGTCAAAGATGGATCGGGTAATGGTTATTCTGTCGTCGGTTCTGATGTTGCCTACTGGTCTGAAACCGATGGTGACTACAATGAAGGTTCGAATAATCACGTTGCAGCACTTTCTGAAGCATCCCCGAACTACCAGCACGATCTATATGCAATGACAGTGAATACCGGTGTGGGTGACAGTGTTAATGCAATACTTTCCAAGAATGAAGTAAGCAAGGTGATTTCACTCAAGACTGGTGATCCACATCTTACGGTGGAATATAATTTTGGCAACGAGACAGGGTATGTGAAATCCGGCTGGTCACCCGATCTTCTCGATCTGATCTGGTCAGGAAAATCTCACTTGCAGAGAATGTGGGGAGAATGTGGTGAGTACTGCGGTCAGAGAAATTCTGCTTCAGGGGCTACTGCTGCGATCGTTATCGGCGATGCAGGTGCTGATTTCAATACGGAATTCGAAGGAACTCTGGTCAAAGGTGATGAGATCAAAGGTGAAGGAAGCTTCGTGATATATCTTTATGCAGGATTCACCAGCGAACCCTATGATCCTTATAACAATAAAGTTGTTGAACTCGATAATCTTGCTGATGAACTTCAGGATACCTATCCACCGCAGATCGTTAATGGAGAAGCATATCTTGTGGGTGATAACAAGTTGCAACTCGTGTATAATGAACCGGTCGATGAAGCGATGGCTGTCGATCCAGCGAATTACTCGTTACAAAATTTTTTAGGTTCATATACCATCTTAGGAATTGTTCTCTCGCATATTCGCAAAGTCACGATTATGATCAACGAAACCTTCCAGGCAGGTGATTATGGCGATGTGGTGGTTTCCAATGTGGAAGACCTGAACGGCAATGTTATCGATCCTGCTCATAATACCGGTACTGTAACAGACATCATCATACCCCATGTGGTTGGCACAATGAACAGCTGGACGCCCTCGAATCATACCTATGATCTGATACTTATGGACAACGGTGTATGGCAGGTTGAGATGTCGCTTGCTGCAGGAGAATATCAATATAAGATCATCGAAAGCAATGCATGGGACGGCAATGACTGGCCGGGAGACAACCAAGTGTTCACACTTGGCACACCAGGCTCTGTAACGATCTATGCGAACTGCGGTATCCAGGTCGGAGAAAAGGATTACGATGAGTATGTTTTTCACAGTCCCAATCCTCCGGTTGTTGTTGGAGATTTCCTTTCCGAAATCGGCGGCACAGACTGGAACGAACAGACCACACTCACTCAAATGAATGACGACGGTATCGATGGAGATGATGTAGCCAACGATGGTATCTATACCTGGTTCGGCTCCATCCCTTTAGGCAGCTATGAATATAAAATTGTTTTGAATAATAACTGGACCCAGAACACAACAGGGGATAACCTCTTTCTCAATCTCGATTACAACAGTGATGTTTATTTCTATTATGATATGTCACAGAATAAGGTCTCGACCTTCAATGCAGGTGTTTCCATCGATGATCCCCAGGGACATGAACCTTCGATAAACCTTTCACTCTCGAATCTTTATCCCTCTCCCTTCAATGATAATGTCACTATCGATTATTCAGTACGCGAACCGTCACATGTAACTATTGATGTTTTTAATATCAAAGGTCAGAAAATCATAACACTCGCTGATAATGAACCTGTCTCAGGAAATAACACGATCATATGGAATGGATGCAATGCATCTGGAAGCAAAGTGCCGTCCGGCATTTATCTCATACAACTTTCTAGTTCACAAGAATCTCAAACACAAAAAGTGATTTTTTTACATAAATAGAACTTGGATTCTTTTGTTGGAGATTACTGGTTTTATTTTATTGCAATAAATAATTATAAATAAATGTTTCCCGAAAGGGGTTAGCAATGCATAAGAATTTAGTTTTTGCACTTATAGGAATGTTACTGATCACATCGAATGCTTTTGCGTTTGAAATGAAAGGTGATATCTCAAGCTGGCAAAAGGAAGATTTTGTTGGTTTTGATACGGTTGGTGATTGCATAGCATCATTTGGTGACATCACAGCTGTATTTTCACGAATAGAGAATGAGACACTTTTTTTAAGAGTAACATTTGATGACATGGTGATACGAGAACACAATAAAGTCATCAAAGATAATTTTCTGAATAAGGACATCGAAGTTCAGGTAACACTGTATACAGGAAAAGGGAAATCTTCAAAAGAGAAATTTGTTGTACCGATAAATAACTACAAATCAAAAACTTCAGAGATGAGATTCCTCAGAACACCTGCATCAAATCTTGTGGAGATATCTAAAACAATTCCCCAAATTTCTCATGAAAAAAATCTGAACTATAACATTGATATTTATCTCGATGGTGTTAAGGTTGATTCTTTTGTCGGTCAAGATAGTGACCTGTTTCGTGGAGGAAATTGTGCTTTTGTGCATCATGGAAATCAGGGTCTTACCTACACTGAAGTCTTTTATGGGCAATACCCACAGGAGACAAGCGGATTTGATGAAGTGCTCGAAGTGCATGAAGCAACTAATACTCCCGGTAATTTTCATATGTCTGGCACACTTATGCCTGCTTCTGAATGGCATAATCCAGAATTCAATGATTGGCTTTCCACTGGAGTATCACAAGGATATGTGGCTATGCTTTCTTCCGCTCTGGGTCAGCATATGATGCCTTTTGTGCAGAATGATATGAATAATTGGTCTGTTGATATTGAATGCGACATGGTAGATTATCTCTACAATTACGTTCCGAAAGTTGCATGGGTACCTGAAAGAGTATGGGTCAAACCGGATCAATATCCCAATGGTGGTGTAATAGACTGGCTTGGTGATAACTGGACTCAGCATGGCATTGAAGCAGTTATTCTGGATGACTCTCCACACTGTTCTGGATATTCCAATACTAAAATTCACTGGATGAATAACGGAAGTGGGATCAATCTCAGAGTTATACCCATTAATAATACTTTTGTGGGAAATATGCATTATGATGCCGATGCTGCAAAAAATCAAATAAACTCAACCGGACAGTATGATATTCTTGTTTATGGAACGGATTGGGAAGTAGCTGCAGAGATGAATGAGCATCATGACACGTATTTCCTTGATAATTATGAAAGTGTGATCTGGTATTGTCATGATAATTATCCTGCAATCAATGTCTGGAAATTAGATGCAGCTCTTTATAATTCGGATTTCAATGGGAGTGGTATTGATATTACTCCTGGTACGTACGGACTGCTTGGTGGAGGTGACGGCTACGGCGGCAGTAACAATAGCTGGTATACGAACTGGGCAGCAACACAATCTCATTCTGATTTTCATGATCCAAAATGGAATTACGGGTATATTTGGGATAATACATATAATAATATTATCTCTTCTCCAAACAATTCGCTTTCCCAATTAGCATGGTATATTATGATGATCAATCTTCATGAAACCGGCTGGCATACTGATGGTGAAGTTGCAGATTGGGAACATCGTTATTCCTCGCATATAAAAAATGCTAATGTGTATGCAGAAGTTTCCCGCTGGGCTAATGGAGATTATACTGTAACTACTAATGCCTACTTCTCAGATATCGATAGAGATGGTGGGGATGAACTCATTATGCATAATGATAAAGTCTTTTTTGTTATTGAAGGAATTGGTGGTAAAGCTAATTGGATTTTTTATAAGGATGACTATGGTAATGCCTATTCTGTAGTGGGATCGGATGTATCATATTGGTCTGAGACTGATGGAGATTATAATGAAAGTTCTTATAATCATTTTGCTGCCCTGTCAGATGTCTCACCAAATCAACAACATGCAGTATATGATATTACGATTGATTACTCAAAAAGCGATTCCATTCAAGCTACATTAACTCAATGGGGTGTAAGTAAAACATTGAGTTTGGAAACAGGAGATAATTTCATGAATATTGTTTATGATTTTTATAACCAGACGGGCTATGTTAAATCGGGTTGGTCTCCTGATCTGCTGGACATTATCTGGAGTGGAAAATCACACCTGCAGAGAATGTGGGGAGATTATGGTTCTTACTGCGGTCAAAGGAATTCAGCTTCCGGAGCTACTGTTGCGTTAGTTCTTGGAAATGGTGGTGCAAGCCATAATGGTGAATTTGAGGGCACACTGGTCAAAGGAGATGAGATCAAAGGGTACAATAAATTGAAGGTCAAGTTATACTCCGGCTGGACATCAGCACCATACGATCCCTATTCTAATAAAGTTACTGAGCTGGATCTACTTGCTTCAGATAACTTAGATATTTTTGCTCCTGAACTAAACAGCAATGCATTTCTTGTTAACAACAACGAAATACAATTGACCTTTAGTGAAGCAGTTGATGAAACCTCTTCTGAGAATACTTCAAATTATTCACTGCAAGATTTTAACGGTTCCTACACCCTTCTGGCAGCAGAAAGGCAAGACGATTGGACAAAGGTAAATTTATTCATTAATGGAACCTTCCAAGTTGGAGATAGTGGTAAAATATTTGTGAGTGATGTTGATGACCTTAATGGTAATACAATTCAAGCTAATAGTTATGCTTCACTGAATGTTCCATCTGGAATCACACCACATACCATTAATATCGATGGAACAAATGATTTTGATGAAGATTCGGAACGTATTTCGAGCCAGATCCACACACTTGATATAACATGGGATGATAATAATCTTTATATTGGATTGTATAATCTTGATCTTGCTGCAGGAGATTTTTTTGTAAACATTGATACTGACCAAACTGCTGGAAGCGGAGCAACAACTGGTTCGTGGGGAAGAGTGGATTTCTCTTCGCCTTATCTGCCGGAATATCAGGTTGCAATTGAAGGAGGTGGAAGTTCGATGCAAGTGAACAATTGGACAGACACAAAAGGATGGAACTATCCAGGGAACGGAACCATTGGCAATTCTTATGAAGGTTGGTCCGGCAACGATTTCACCGAGATCTCAGTTCCTTGGTCTGCACTGGGCAATCCAGAAGCAGTTGCTCTATCCGTACATGTCACACAAGAAGATAATCATATTGTTACTGAAGCATTTCCATTTCTAAATGCTACTGGTGACCATCCAACATTTAGCTTTATTTATGCATTCTTTACGCCATACATCGGAGATGATATGCCTGCTTCTGGTATGGAACCCAACAGTGTTTTTATCATTCCTAATAACGCTCCTGACATAATTGATTATTTTCCAGATTCTTTAAATGTCACTATTCAAGAGAATGATTCTCAAACATTTTCCATAACTGCTGCTGATACAGAAAATGATGAATTGTCATATACATGGAAATTAGATGGCTCAAATTGTAGTTCAGACTCTACCTACACATATGTAACAGACTATAATTCTCAAGGATTTCATACGCTTTCTGTTACTGTTACTGATATGTTTCCAGGTAATGATGCAGATACATTAAGCTGGACCATCGAAGTACTTGATTTCGTGCTTGCAATACCTCAGGTTAGCATTGAGGTTCAAAATGATGATATCGTTCTAAACTGGGATGTGGTAAGTGGAGCAAGTGGTTATAAAATTTACAGAAGTGATACTCCAGATGATGACTTTTCTTTGATCGATACAACTACTAATACTTCTTATACAGACACTGGTGCTGCTTTAGAAACAATAAAATTCTATCGGATTACTTCATATATTATTGGAAAACATTATTAGAAAAAAAATAAGAAAAAAAATATTGCAAAGAAAAAATATGTACAAGGAATTTGTACAACATAGAAAAAAAATCAAGCGAATAGTATAGATAAGGAAAGGAGAAAAAATGAAAAAAAGTATAGTCTTTTTGCTCATGTTATGTATAGTTTATCCTCTTTCTGCAGAATTGAATGACACTCTTCGTGTTCATCCAGAATTGAATGGGTGGAATACGACAAAAATGGAATTCGATGACAATCTTGCTGAGGATTTTTGGTATATGACTATTGAAGCAACTAGTTCAGATCCAGATTCTTCACAGTATCTTTTTATGAATTGGAGCTGGGGTAACCGTTGGGTAGGTGGTTCTGGTGATGTAAATGAAGTTGTTGATCTAACCTTTTATAATTATGATCCAGGAGTAAGTAATTGGATCACAACTAGTGTGACAGAAAATTATTATTATACCTTTAAATTCAAGGACGTAGGATATAATAATACTCAGGGAATTGTATTGGAAACCAGTGCTTCACCTGTAAGTATTACTTCTGTAACCCAGAGTCCTGTTGCTGATTCAGTAACAAATGAAGATCTTGTGACCGTTACTGTAGATATTTCAACAGCAAAGTGTTCAGAAGAGTATATCTACGTAAGATATTCTACTGATAATTGGACATCAGATAATCTAGAGGAAGTTTCTTTTACTGGAACACAAGGTACTGCTGAAATTCCCGCACAAACAGAAGGAACACTAGTGAGTTACTATGTATTTTCAACAACAGTTGCAAATCCGACATCGAATTTTGATTTTATCACATTAGCTTACGATAATAACGCTGGAAATAATTATACATATACAGTGGGTGGAAAACCAAAAGTTGTGTCAGCTGATCCATATAATGAGTATTTGTTTGATGTCACTTTTAGTGAAGCAATGGATACTACAACCACTCTTGATCCTACAAATTACTCGATCACATCAAGTAAAAAAGATGTTACAGTAGAAGATGTGAGTATGATAACAAACCAAATCTATAGAGTAGAAACGACAGGTTTCGAAAGCAATACACTATATACTGTGACAGTTGATACTACTGTAACAGATAGCAATGGCTCACATTTAGATCCCAATAACAACACAGCATCATTTACTTCTTATGAATATGCTCCTATTACGTTTGTTATCGTTGATACTGCTAATGTGCGATTGACGAATTGTTATCTTAAAGGGAGCTGGAATAAAGAGACAGGAATCTATGATGCTACTTGGGGTGGTGGTGCCACAGAACAGATGTATGATGACGGAACACATGGAGATGTGACACCCAATGATCATTTTTGGTCACGATTAAAATATCTTGTTGCAGATTCAACAAAGACTTGGGAGTGGGGAGCAGAAGATCAAAACAATCAGTGGCTTATTGTTGGACCAAATCCCCAATTTTTTGTAAAAAGTGATTCTGTACAAACGTTGCAGTATATTTTGCCCTGGGTTAATCAAACCTCAAGAGACGTGACTGTAACCTTTGGTGTGTATATGGGTAACCTCAATCATCTCTGGTATAACAATGGCGTTTCTATTCAAGGTAATGTATCCCCACTTAATTGGAATTCAGGAAGTAATCTTATGAACGATCCTGATAATGACTCACTCTATACGGTTGATATTACCTTCCCTCAAGGATCTCCCTACGATGTCGAATATAAATTTACCCGTAAGGATAACGATAATAATTGGTCATGGGAAAATATCGCCAACCGCTCATTTGCTATTGATGATTCGAGTCCTACGCAAATCCTTGATTGGGTTTACTGGGATGATGTAATGCCCGTTCCTCAGAACGTTACAATTGCTGTTGTTGGCAGTGATGTTAACCTGACCTGGGATGGTGTTTTTGGTGCAACAGATTATGGTGTATATCGAAGCACTGATCCCTATTCAGGTTTTACGCTGATCGGTAATACTGGTGGAGTAACAAATTACCAGGATTCCGGCGCTGGTGATAATTATCGAGCCGGAAAATTCTTCTACCAGATTAAAGGTGTTCGATAGAATAAACAAAACATTAACTTAAATACAAATAGCCCCAACGATTTTGTTGGGGCTTTTTTACTTATGGTTATAGTCACTAATATTTATACAATGATATTTCTTTACAAGCAGCTTTAGCGCGTACTAATCTTCAGCTGTTACCTTATAAAATACCTCACGTTGTTGAGAGCCATTTTCGTGAATATAGAGTGTATCAGATACTGTATCGAGATAATATAAACTCTGAGGAGAGAAGAACGGAGTGTTGGCTTTATAAATATTATACTTTACATTCGTAATAATATCACCAAAGGTATTTTCTGTTACTGGACTCCAGAAAAGTTGAGCATCATTTCCAATGATAGTAATTGTTAAATTTTCAGGCATTTTGGGTGGATACTCGATAGAACCACCACCGCCATTATTCAATGCCCAGGAAGAAAAATGGTTTGAGCTAAAACTTACAGAATAAGGCGAAGAACCAAAGTTCCAATGTGTTACAGTAAAATCATCATCTAATGAATCCGGGATCCACTCCATTTCTACATCAGAATAACACCATAGTTGGAGATCAACAGTACCGGAAGGAACAGGACTGGTAAATCTGATCGTGTCAATAACTGGAAATGCATTAAATACATCATCACATTTAAGTTCGAACCACATATCGAGCGCATGTTCCGGATGTAAGCATTGAGGATCTTCATTATGCAATGTAACCGTTACTGAACCATATTCCCATGCACCGGCATAGTCATCTGGATCAATAATTATATCAACATTTGCATAAGAGAAATCGAACGGCTTTCCTCTAAGACCAGGTGTTTCAGGGAAATTATGCTGTATCATACCTTGGGTAGGATTCTCCAAACTTATTTCATTTTCATCACTATATAATCTCATCACTCCCGAACTATCTGATCCTATAATGAGATTTTCAGCATAATCATCAGTCTGACCAAATGAAAGAGAGTTGATATAACCGGAATCAAGTGGGTAGGGAATGTTAAAGTCTCCTCGCACACTATCTGCTCTTGGACTTTCTGCTCCAATAACATATATTCTTCCTTTTTCTGAATTATGGGTTGCAAGCCATAGAGCGTTGTCGTTTGTCTCAAGTGCAGAGCATGAAGCAGTTCCCCATAATCGAATTGTGGGATTGAGTCCCCCATCTGTGTATTTAACTCCTGTATAATCCAGGTTGTCAATATCATATTTACATGTTGATCCTGATGTTCCATTTGGTAGTACATTTTGATCTGAAATATACAGGTAGCTATTTGTTACGGCTATATCAGACGGTTCAATTCCTCCTGAAAGAGAAATTGCTTCATCATAGTCAAAATCAAATTCACCTGCACCTAAGTAGTCAGAATAATTCATAAATAGCCGGTAGTGTTCATAATAGTAGAGTTTATTATTGTTTCCAATATCCACTCCTAATACTGTTCTATCACTCGTTATGATATCATAACTTGTTGTATCGGCATCGATATTCAGTACGACAACAACTCCTTTTCCTTCCACGGGATCGATTCCGTTTGCAATTGCTATATAGGTTTCATCATTTATTTCTTTTGCAGAAATATCGTAAACTGTATAATTCTTCAACAATGTATAACTAGCATTATTATCCGTCCAACCACAATGCATGTTTCGATTACTGATCGTGGTCAGACAATTCCAACCAGTTCCATTGTCAATATGGTTGTCATAGAACCAGGTCGAATCACTCGTAAAATCGATTACACAAAGACCACTCATCCAACCTTCATACGCTCCCAAATAAATTCTACCATCTAGGGCAGTAACACAATTGACGGTATCGACAACCATATTTTGTTCTCGAGGAATATCACGATGTCCATCATAATTCTTAAACCTCATCCATAACTCATTATCCTCAGCATCTATAATATCCAAGCCATAATTCGTTGCTACTAATATAGCTTGTTTTGGAAATGCTTGTGTTAGACCTCTTGTGTGACTCCCTACATCCCCAAGTGTACAAGCATCGTAATCCTGAGTGATGAAATTA
This sequence comes from Candidatus Cloacimonadota bacterium, assembly GCA_016932035.1. Classification (NCBI taxonomy): domain Bacteria; kingdom Pseudomonadati; phylum Candidatus Cloacimonadota; species Candidatus Cloacimonadota bacterium. The sequence continues at coordinate 15,732 of JAFGDR010000066.1, read as the reverse complement.
TCAACTGTAACAGAAACCGAGGTATCTGTATTCGAATATGTATAGATATTTACATATACATCGTTAGTATTAAAAACATCTGCTGATCCGATTTCACTCCATTTCCATCTATCCTGATCAACACCAGAACCGGCATCCCAATACGCATAATATGCTGAAATATTAGAATTTTCTCTCGTTAATCTTATTTTACCAGAGGAGTCTGCTACAACTGATCCGGTTGTAGCAACATTATTGACGTTTTTAACATACCGTAAGGTATCATTAATATTTTTTACTGATATATATGAAAAAATGCTACTTGTATCAGCATCTTTAACTTCAAATCTCAATTCACCATTTTGTCCGAAAATGCAATTGTAATAACTGACCTGTATATCGAAGTCACCTTGTAACTCCCATTTACTATCAGAAGTTAATCCCTGTAAATAACCAAGTCCCGAAGAAGAATAGTAAACTGTGTCATTTATAGATGGAGATCCAAAAGAATCCCAGCGATTTTCATCCAAAGTGCTGGTAAAATCATCACTTGGATTTGATGGCTCTATATACCAACTTTTTGTAGCATCAGTTCTCCAGGTATCAGAAATGTTATCTTGTGAAGTATCGTAGAAAAAAACATCTTGAACCTGGTCGCATTGAAGTTTGCCATTTGTGATATTATACTGTTCTACCTCAAAAGAAAATATAGAATGTGGTACAAATAGAACTAAAGAAATAACGAATAAAAAGACTCTTTTCATTCTAACTCCCATTGAATTTAATTAATTAAATTATTTGGAAGAATTTGCTATTTGTGTCAATAAAAATGCTATTATATTTATCAAGAAGGAGTTCATAAGGAGTATAATTTAGTCTTGAAAAATCTTGATTATCTAAATTGTAATAATAATTAATCATCGGTGCTCTATGAAAGGAAAAAATCAGCTATTATTGAAGAAATTATTCTGAAAATATTGTATATAAATACATTCAAAAAAAAAAGTTCTTGACAAAATTATAAAAAAAAAGATTAAAAACATAAAGAAAAATAAAATAAATATTCAACGGAGGTATAGATGAAGAAAATATTAATGATTTTATTCTCTTTATTCTTTGTTACATATCTTTATTCGGCTATCTATGTTCCCGGTACTCATAATGACTGGGATTTAGATTCTTCAAATGAAGCTTATCTTAAGTCGAATCTTGGTTCTACAGATTATTATGGAATTACTATACAACCAAGTGTAGATGGTGAATTCAAAATCGCTGATGGAAGTTGGGATTATACTTGGGGTGGTGGATATTGGATTCCAGGAGTTGGTCATTTTGACACTAGATGGACAATTGCATCAGGTGGTAATAATGCTGAATGGAATGGAGATAATATTTCAGAGTTAAAATCATATGTCCATCTATGTATTGAAAAACCTTCAGACTATCATTCTATGAATATTCCAGTAGGTATTATGACACTAAGTTCAGCACCAATATCAATAAATGATGTGGATTTCACCTACAATGGAAATGGTAGTGATGCAACTGTAGACGTTACATTAAGTGGAAATAAGTGCGCTGAGGAAAAAATTTATGTAAGATACACAGATAATGCTGGTAGTTGGGCTAATGATGGTTTTGCACTAGCATCAGGTTCTGGAACGTCTTATTCGGCAACAATTCCAGGATCAGCTGTAAGCACTTCTACTCAGTTTTATGTTTTGACAACAACAGTAACTTCGACTGGAAGTAGTGATCTTGACAACTATCCTGATTTGATGACTATAAATTATTCTAACAATGGTGGATCTTTTTGGACTCTCCCCGTCGAACTTTCAACTTTTACTGCACAATATATCAATAATACTCCTACTCTATACTGGACTACTCAATCAGAAACAGATAATATGGGTTGGTTAGTGTATCGTAATTCAAAAGAGGATTTCACTTCTGCAACTCAATTGTCCGACATGATCGAAGGACATGGAACGACTACACAGCAACAATCCTATATTTATGAAGATATAATAACTAATCCACAGGTTGGTGATGTTTATTATTACTGGCTAGAGAGTATTGACTATAGCGGTACCGTTCATCATTATAATCGTGTTGCTATTATTACCATTCCAGATATTAATGATCCACAGAATGGTAATACAACTCCAGTAATGTATGATCTATTTGCATCTCCGAATCCATTTGCAGATGCAACGGAGATTAAATTTATACTCAATCAATCTGCTTCGGTCGATGTGCAGGTCTATGATATAAGAGGTGCTATGGTAAAAGACTTTGATACAAAGCATGTAACTGCTGATCAAGAAATTGTGATTCCTTGGGATGGTAAGGATAACAGCGCTAAAATTCTTGCTAATGGAATTTATTTCTACTCTTTGGTAGTGAATGGTAATAACTATACTACTAAGAAAATTATTATAATGAAATAAACTATCATACCGTAGTTCGCAAAGCATGATAGTTTTTATATATGTCAGGGCTGATTCGTCAGCCCTTTTTTATTCGTTGGCTTATAATAATTTTCAGTATATGTAATTGTAATCAGAGGATTTCCTATGAAAAAAACATTTCTCTTATTGCTCTTCATGAACATAACACTCATCGGAATGAGTGCTCCGGTGCATACTACCTATCTATGGCACTTGCAGCAACCGATCTACTGGCCAGACAAAGGAACCTGGAACACAAACCGTTACCAAACCTGCTGGGAGTCACAATGGCTCAAACAGAACAACGGCAACTGGTATTCGGATGGGCAGCAACATCCCCTCAATAACCTTGAAGATATCTTCAATAAAGCAGACAGAGTTGCTGCCTATCAATGGCGTCCAAAAGACGCAGTGCAAACCCTGCTCGGTCTTGCTGATGCAGGCGCACAGGTAAATTATTCCGGTTGCCTGATAGAAAATGTGCAGAGTCTCGCAGATGCCGGACAATGGGGATATAACAGCGGTTGGCAGGGCAGTTTCCAGACCGCACGATCATGGCAGACATCAGGTGGAAATCCACGAACGGATCTCACAGCCTTCACGTTCCATCATGCATTAGCTCCCCTGATTGATGAAAGCGCTCTGCATAAAGAAATTCAAGCACATCGTTATATTTACAATCAATACTTCGGTAATGATCCGGTATATTCAAAAGGATTCTGGCCTGCAGAATGCTCTTTCTCGAACAGAATTATACAGACGCTTGTAGAAGAGAGCATTGAATGGTCAGTAATCGCAAACAGCCATCTGGCAAGAACCTGCCAGGATTACCCACTCAGCTATGGTACGTCAGGATGCAATATTGATCCGCCAAATCCCGCTGATATTCTTGGACCAACAGGAAATAATTGGTGGAGTGGACAGATCGATGGCCGAGGTGGAACCTTTGCCGCACCTTTCTGCTATCAGGCACATAAAGCACAATATGTTGATCCCGAAACCGAGCAAATTTATACTATCGATGTTGTACCAATGGGTGATGTACTCAGCTATATGAATGGTTACGGAACCATGGGAACCGGTGAGATCGATTCACACATTGCTCCCTATAATGATCCTTCCCAGCCCTGTATTGTGCTCATGGCACATGACGGCGATAATGCCTGGGGAGGGGGATTCGATTACTATATGAACTCAGTGCCGAACTTCGCAAATGCGGCTGCAGCGCAGGGATATATTCCCTCAACCGTACAGCAGTTTCTGGATGATAATCCCGTACCCGATAATGATATCGTGCATGTGGAAGATGGAAGCTGGGTCAATGCTGCTAATGATTGGGGACATCCGCAGTTCATAAACTGGCTCTGGCCGATGTACAATGGGAGTTATCAATTCGACCCCTTTGGCTGGACTGAGGATGTGCGCAATTGGGCAGTAATCACTGCAGCACAGAACAGAGTGGAAACCGCAGAAAACCTGGTCGTTTCGGTGAATGTCGGTAAGATCGTTATTCCTGATGCCAGTGCAAATAATGCGGAGTTGGCATGGCATTTCTTCCTGCCATCTCTCACAAGCGGATATATGTATTACGGTACATCACTGGATATGGAAGTCAAGCAGACGATTGCGTGTAATATTGCCGTGGAATATGCAGATTACGAGATCGATGCACATCCTGGAGTTGATAACGTCGCACCTACGATCTTCATTCCTCAGCGATTTCCGTACAATCCTGGAGGAGAAGGTTTCGGACCGATCTATGGGTATCAAACGCATCAAAATTCAAGTGATTTCTATGTATGGACATTTGCATATGATGTTTCCGGATTGAACACAGTGGAACTGAAATACCGTATCGATAATGATGGAGTAAACTCACTCAACTCACATGATAATGAAACCTATGCAGGTGGTTCGGAAGTGGGAACCTGGCACTCGATTACCATGTCTATGAGAGATTTCCCCACCGGAAATGTAACAGGTAATCCAGAAATCGATTTCTTTGTGTTGCCAGATTACATCGCGAATGAATACTATGCAGAAATCTCGGGCTATACAGAGTGCCTGGTAGACTATTATGTTGAAGCTGAAGATGCACATGGAAATGTGAAGAAGTCACCCATACAGCATGTCTTTGTCGGTTCAGGTGGAGGTACTGTACAGAGCTATGTACAATGGACACCGGAAGAACCCCAAGTTGGTGACCAGTTAACGATCACCTATGGTGAAGATGGTTCACTGTTCAATGTGACGCAGCTTCAGATTCATCTTGGAAGAAACGGCTGGCAGAATGTTGATGACCATGCAATGAACTATTCTGCACAGGATACAGTATGGACGTACACCTTTACAATTGAAAATGGAACCACAGTTGTTGATTTCTGCTTCCATGACGGACAGGGCAACTGGGATAATAACAATGGACAGGACTGGCATGTGCAGGTCCAGGGAGCAAGCGTACCCTTCATTATGGATGGTGTGGTTGATGCACAGGCAGAGCTGGTTGCGTTTTCTGCTGATCTGGAACTCTGGGCAGCAGTTGATAATGACTGGTGCTATTTGGCATGTACACCAGCAGGAAGTTCGACCGACCTCTTTATGATGATTGCCAGCGAAATCTCTCAGATGACTTCGGCACCTTGGGCAAAAGCAGGGCAGGTTGCACAGTGGGATCTTTTCCTTGCACAGGAAGGCTCGAATGGTTATAATGCCTGGTACGATAATGAAGGGACAACATGCGCAGCATTGAATTCTGTGCTTGAGGGTTACTTCTCTATAGACACAGAACTCGGTGCAGTGGATAGTTTCTACGTTGCTGTCGGTGAGTACAGTACTAATGATGGTGGAACTCTTGAAGACCAACTTCCCATAGGTAATGGAGATGGCAACATCGATTTTAATGAATATTGCACGCATCTAATTCCGATCGTTACGAGTCAGGATGTAACTGTTACAATCCAGGTTTATATGGGTATTTTGGACTCTCTTTTGTATAATCACGGTGTAGCTGTTCAGGGAAATGTGGTACCTTTGAATTGGACAGTGGGCAGTAGTTTGATGACAGATGCTGACCTAGATTTGATTTATACCGCTGATATTTTTTTCCCTTCCGGCTCAACAAAGGATGTAGAATACAAATTTGCACGTTGTGATGATAGTAACAGCTGGAGTTATGAAGGCATTGTAGATAATCGTTCGTTTGCTATTGATGATTCAAGTCCCACCCAGACATTGGAATGGGTTTATTTTGGTGATATGATGCCAGTTCCTCAGAGTGTTACAATTGCTGTTATTGGTAGTGATGTTAACCTGACCTGGGATGGGGTCTTTGGTGCTACAGATTATGGTGTATATCGAAGTGCTGATCCCTATTCAGGTTTTACTCTGATTGGAAATACTGGTGGAGTAACAAACTACCAGGACACTGGAGCTGGTGATAATTACCGAGCCGGAAAATTCTTCTACCAAATTAAAGGTATTCGATAGAATAAACAAAACATTAACTCAAATACATGAAACCTCAAAGTTTGTTGGAGCTTTATTGTTTTAACGAAAAACTTCTTAGTTTGAGAATGATATTTCTATAGAGTAGTTATTTTCGTGTACTGATCTTTTGAAAACACTGCAGATGATCTATATGAAATAAAATAACTCATTCCCAAGCCCCAGCTTGGGGATGCAAGATAAACTTTCGGGGCTGTTTTATCAGCCCCTTTTTTATCGCGTCGTAGTCCCGATCAAACGAGATGAAGCCGGATTTCTACCTTACCTTTGTCTTGCCTTAGAAAAAGTGGGAATTAAAGGGGGAGTTTGATTTAATTGTCATGAGCTTCAGTTATTAGATGTTGTATATAAAACAAAAGAGGTTTTAATCCTTTATGTCAATTGTGGACTAAAGTTCTTATTTGTTTTGATTTTAAATACACGACTTGTAAATCGTGGCTATTTATTCAGATTAATGAATGAAAAAACTATCTCTTATATTTGTAGACTAAAACTTTAAGCTTCTTGCTTAACTCATCATCGATCATACCCCACGTAAAACGCCAGACCCAATTATCCTCAATGGTTCCCGGTCGGTTCATCCTCGCTTCTTGTCCAAGGCAGAGAATATCCTGCAGCTGTATGATCATCCACACAGAAGGCGTGGAATACGCACACTCGATCATCTGCCAGCAAATTGACTCACTCTCATCAAAATCTATATAATCTGTAAGAGTCTCAAAAATCTGTGGTTCATATTTCTGCATATTCATAAACCAGGTTTTGATCGTATCATTATCATGCGTACCAGGATACGTAATTGAATTCTCCTCAAACTCATGAGGTCTTTGGTCACGTAGTGCAAAAGAATACTGCAGGATCTTCATGCCAGGCAGCTCAAATTCATGACGAAGTTCATCGACACGAGGAATGATTATTCCCAAATCCTCAGCAATAATTGGAAGATCACCCAGATATTGCTTGATCGTTGCAAAGAAGTCGGCATCCGGACCTTTTCCCCATTCACCTTTCTGTGCAGTTTTAGAGCCGGGCTTTACTTTCCAATAGCGGATAAATCCAATAAAATGATCGATCCTCATATAGTCGACCAGCGTGAGTAAATGAAAGATCCGATCCCGCCACCAGAGATAGTCATTTTGCTTCATCCTGTCCCAATTATACAGCGGATTTCCCCAGAGTTGACCTTCTTTTGAAAATTCGTCGGGTGGTACACCAGAAATCACAGTCGGATTACCTTCATCATCAAGATAAAAGAGTTCCTGGTTGACCCAGACATCCGCACTATCATACGATACAAATATCGGAATATCACCAATAATATGAATATTATTTTTGTGGGCATATTCACGAAGTTCTCTCCATTGGATTTCGAAAAGATATTGTTCAAACTTGTAGTATCTGATTCGCTCAGCGAGTTTATTTCGCCATAAGATCAGTTCCTTGTCCATTCGTTTTCTTATACCCTCTTCCCATGTATTCCAGGAAGTGTACTCAAACTTTTCTCGAAGTGCAGCAAACAAACTAAAATCATCCAGCCATAATGCGTTCTCATAACAGAAATGATCGAATTCAGTCAGTACTGTATGAGGTTTCTGGTTTTGGAAATATTCAAACGCCTTTGCTAGTAAACGAGCCTTGTGTTCGATAATCTTGTAGAACACAACTTTATGATCATCAAATCCTTGTGATCCATTCACATCATCTGCTTTTAGAAGTCCTTTTTCGACAAGCTTCTCTGGACTGATGAGATACGGATTACCTGCGAAAGCAGAGATTGGATTGTAGGGTGAATTTCCATAACCAGGATAGTTTAAAGGAAGTATCTGCCACAGTTTCTGACTGGATTCAGAAAGAAAATCAACAAATCTGTATGCATTTGGTCCCAGGTCACCGATACCATACTTGGATGGTAATGATGTTGGATGCAGAAGTACACCACATGAGCGTTTAAATTTCATCAAAACCTCTTTATAATGAAGATGAGAAGGAAATCAGGCAGATAGGGGATTATGTCAATTTTCTTAATGAGCTCAATTGATTTCATGATATTATTGACAATCAATCATCATAGTTTTCCTTCGAATAAAAGTTAAAAATCAACAAGGAGTATTGCAATGAAGAAAATATTCTATACGATTCTTGCGATTTTGATATTTATTGGTGCAGTATCATGTACGAATACGCAGAAAAATTTCTGGGAAGGCAACTATTTTCATCAGGATTGTGTTGTTACTCCCCAGCCCGGTGATGATGTCATCAAAGCAAAGATCGATGGTGTTTGGAATGAGTATGAACTTGTAGAGTTTCCCGAGAAATTCATGGAATGGGATGTCCAAAAGAGGATCGAAACACTGGATAGATTCCTCCAAATGAAACCACCTGAACTGGCAGGTCCTCATAATGGTATCGTTGCGACATATGGTTTTAAACGTGGTGACTTTCAATTCAAGCTGAACAATGCTGTAAAAGGTATGGGATTTCTTCCAAAGGCAGAGAAACTTCCCGAACTTATTGCCTTGATGGAAGCAACAAGTGATTCTTCATTCTTTAAAAAACTCGAAACGCTTCGTTATTTCTATACGAATGTTGATTCATTGTTTGATTTAGATAGGCAGGTTTCGCTTGAATTGTATGCAACACCGGAATTCGAAACTCAGACTTTTCTCAATCAGATGACATATCCGGTTTCTACGATCGTATTTCTTGATATACCATCCTATAAGCTGAAAACGATTGCCCGTTTACTTCATCCGGACGATCCTGATCTTACGGATTATGAAGAGTTGGTGGTTCGATACATAAACGATGTGCATAGTTATTTTCATGGACAATTCCCACGTGACTATCCTGCAGTCATTTATTATGTATGTGAAATTTATGATAATTCACCTGGCAGAAGTGATGCAATGGGCAGGCGAATAGTACCATAATAAAATCTTAAAAATAAAGGCTCGATTGTGTGATCGAGCCTTTGTTATATTGAGAAAAAATACTATTTTTCAATAACTTTTACATAGATTTCAGATTTTAACTTGTCTATCCAATCCTCGATAGCTTTTTGCTGCTTTTCCTGGTAAACGATCTGCTCAAGCTGCAACGCAACTTCGTCATAGGTATATGGTCGAGGTTCAGCATACCCAATATTCTTGAAGATATAATATACTCCTTCGATTTCCAAAGGTTCGGTGAAATCACCTTCATTAAGATCCTTCAAGTACATGCCGATCTGAGGTATTTCGCTAAGCTGCTCAATAGGATATTCATCGATGACAACCTCTTCCTCAGTCTCTTCAGAGGGAGTTGAATAGATCTTTGCCAGTTCAATAAAATCCTCACCATTTTGCAGTTTTTGATACACGTCATCAACGAGCTGGGAGATTTTTTCCTTATCACTTTCAGACAGAGTTGCTTCTACCAGAATATGACGTGCTTTAATCTCACCATCTCTTTTGTCATCGATACGAATAAGGTGGTAACCGAACTCAGTAAGAACAGGCTCACTCACTTCACCAATTTCCAGATCGAACGCTGCTTCTTCAAACTCGGGCACCATTTGACCTCGGCCGAAATATCCAAGATCACCACCCTGTGCTGAAGAAGGGCAGTCAGAATACGTTTGAGCTAGTGTTTCGAAATCTCCACCTTTTTTCAATTGATCCTGAATATCTTCTATCTTTTTGAGCGCTTGCTCGAGACTTTCGCTTCCCATTGCTGGCTTGATAGAAATTTCAGCGATCTTAACCATTTTCGGTCTATCCGGCAGGCTGTCTATATGGGTTTCGTAATAGGTCCTTTTCTCATATTCTGAGACGTCGATTTTTGAAAATACTTCCTGCTGGAGAAGTTTGTCACGAACGACCTGTTTTGCGATTTGTTCACGGTAGCGGTCTTTCAAGGCATCGACTGTAAGACCTTCGTTCTGAAGAACCTGCAAAAAATCCTGATAGGTCGGGAACTGTGAGATGATGTTTTGTATGATTCTTTCAAGCTGCATCTCTACTTCACCATCAGCTGCGGTGATGTCGTCCCGCTCTGCTTTCTCGGTGATGAGTTTTTCTTCTACAAGAAGCTGCAGAACTTCTTCTTTTGTAACATTTTGTCCAAGGGCTGCAGAAGCAAGAAACTCTTTATAATTAGCTTCGACTTCGGAAGTAAGGATGATCTGATTGCCGACGATTGCAGCGATCCCATCAACTTCATCTGCATTAAGCATGTTTCCAAAATGAAGAATACCAACCAACAGTATGATTATGATTTTAAAAATTTTCATATTGAACCTAATATATTTTTACTTTATAGTTTATTTCTAAACTATCCAATGAATTTGTTATAAATTCTTCACGCTTGATCTCAAGAAGTTCGATCAAAAGCGAGTCACTGATATCCTGGAATGGAATAGGTGATTGTTCTTCGATCGTGTCGAGTAATTGCACAATTTTGAGCTTTCCTTCATCATCGATGATTCTAATATGCCATCTTTTCATGCCAGAAACGAAATCCCAGAACTCAGGAGTCACATCATCATCGGACACCGTTTGTACAACATAATTCGAACCGATATTTTTTGCAACAGTGTAGAAAGCTTCTCCTTCATTGAAAAGTTTGATTGCAGAGTCTGCTATTGTCCAGTTAGGTACGATGAATTCCTGGATTTTATAGAAGGTTTTATCGATCAGGAAATCATTTCTATGCAAATTGTAATAATCGAGGACCTCATCACGAGATACGAAAATATCTTTGATCTTTTGAGCAAGTATCTCATTTGCAAGGAGTGTTCTTTCAGCATATTTGATATTGAATTTGACCTCTGGCTTTTTGTCGAATCCGAGTTTTTCTGCTTCCTGTGCGAGAAGTGTTATCTCGATCCACTCATTGATCACCTGGTTTTTTTCTTCAGGAGTAGCTTTCAGCCATTCTTCTTCAGTAAAGAGTGAACGAAATTCGTTTTCATAGAGCTTCTCGTTATTGACCTCTGCTACAATGATGCCCTTCTTGCTCTCGTCCTTATTGCACTGAAGCACCGTAAAAATAAGGATGAGACAAAGGATGAGACTATAAATTTTCTTCATATCTTTCAATAATAATGCCGTATTCATTAACAGCGTTATCGAACCATTGGCGGTATTTTTGGTTTGAGAGTTCGAGACTGATATCATAATGAACTTCAGACAGCGGCTGCTGTACTCCATTTAAAATGAACTCACCTTTATGGGCATCGTAATAATTTTGAATATCCTGCTCACTCACCATGATGGCAGGATTGATCACTCTATTATAGACTTCCTGGACAACATAAGCATTCCAGTTCTTATCGAATTCCTGTGATTGCGCATCCCATTGTGAGATGAAATTCGATGAAGATTCATAATTTTCATCCACAGCTTGTTCATAGAGAAATTCCTGCAAAGCTATCTGTGCGGTGATATCCTTATAATCTAAATAGTCCAGATTATCTCGCTGGTCCGGAGTGAGGAAGAAATCGAGATACTTTTTCAGCGTGCCATAGGTGATTGCTGATGTTCCTTTAGATGCGACTACAAGACCATCATATACATTTGTAGTTGACCCAAGTCCTTTTTCCAGGTTTGTGTCATTAATAATGATCTTATCTTTGAATTCTGCGAGATAATCATTCAGATATGAACTTTCTCTTTCATTCTGGATCGTGGTGCCAACTTCTTTTCTTATCTCTTCAATTGTCGGATCTTCATATCGTTTGATGATGTAGTAGCCATAATTGGTGAGGACAGGTTGTGTAAATCCGCCAACTTCTGGAAGCGAATTATCATAGGGGAGTATATTTTGAAGCACATCAAGCTTGATCAGTTCTGCTTTATTGTTGGGAGTTCGATATGCTTTATCCGTATATTTTTTCTGCAGACTTTCAAATTCAGCACCATTCTCAAGCTTCCCATATGCTTCAAATATCTTTTCTTCTGCTTTTGCAGTGTCTTCCTGTACAGGGATGAATATTGTTCTGATCTTAACAAAAGGATTCTCCTCAACATAAACAGCAAGCTCTTCGTCGGAAATGGTTGTATTCGATGTTACGATATCTTCAAGCATCGTGTTGATGAGGATTTCTTTTCTCATCTCATTTCTTTGCCATTCAAAATCCTTGTTGAAACCCGGCTCATTGACCATTCCTGTTTTTTGTGCATATATCTCTGCAACTTTATTATTGATAAGTTGATCGAGGATAAGACCTGCGTCTTCAGCGGTTATTTGCATTCCATATTGAGCAGCAGTGCCCTCCACATCCGACAGATATATCTCACTTCCGTTTACAGATGCAAGGAGGATATCGGAATCTTTCCTGAGAAAATTGTTAACAATGATCAGTGCAGCAGCAACGATGACGATGATAATGAGTATTATTTTCGATGATTTTTTCATATACGTCCTTTTATTGATCAGGTTTTATGAGCACCTAATATTTTAAGTATTTGAATACAAACGTCAAAATTCACGGTGAAGCTGTCAATTTTATTGTGGGGGAGCAAGATGGTAATTCTGGCACCTTTTGTCATGTTGAACTGCACTTCATAAGGAATATTTTTCACGATTTCTTCGATCCTGTTTTTAGTCAGGATGTGCCCATCGATATCGATCACAAGTTTTCGTTTACCGACTAGAAGCGACGCGATGGATGTTCGGGCAAGAAGGAATGATACATAGTAATATTTGAAGACATATTCTGCAACCGGCGGTAATGGTCCAAACCGGTCACGCATCTCATTTTTTAAGGATTGTATGTCTGTCTCTTCTTCAAGATTGTTCAGACGTTTATAGAAATCGAGCCGAATTGCATCGTCCTCTATGTAGTATTCAGGAAGTGAGAATGGAATCTCGCATTGAATTTTTGTTTTATAGCGTTCTACTTTGAAGATATCTCTCTCCTCTCCTTTTTTTATTTTATCAATAGCCCGTTTCAGAAGTTGATTATAAAAGTTCATCCCGATCATATTCATGATGCCGTGCTGTTTTTTTCCAAGAATATTCCCGGCACCTCGTATCTCGAGATCGCGCATAGCAATATTCAATCCTGAACCGAGCCCTTCGTGCTGCTCGATGGTAAGCAGTCGTTCATGTGCTGTTTTTGTAATTTTTTTAGGTATAATGAGGTATGCATAAGCCTGGTGATCTGATCGACCAACTCGCCCCCTTAACTGGTAGAGTTGTGCAAGTCCTAATGTGTCGGCGCGATTAATAATGATGGTGTTCGTGTTTGGGATATCGATACCGGATTCGATGATCGTGGTGCAGATAAGGACATCAAATTGATGATGGTAGAAATCCAGCATGACCTGCTCCAATTCGCGCGCAGACATCTGTGCATGTGCTACACGGAAACTCACATCTTTCATGAGTGCGCTAAGTTTTTCTTCCATGCCATAGATCGTTTCAACTCTGTTATGAAGAAAGAAAACCTGTCCCTGCCTGTCGATCTCTCTGCGAATCGAAGCAAGGATCACATCCTCATTATATTCGATGACAGCTGTTCGAACTGGCAAGCGGTTCTCAGGTGGGATGTTCATGATCGTCATATCTTTGACACCGGTTAGTGCCATATTCAGCGTTCGCGGGATCGGTGTTGCTGAAAGCATGAGCACATCGACATTATGTTTGAGAGCTTTCAGCCGTTCTTTATGTCGCACACCGAATCGTTGTTCCTCATCGATTATAATGAGCCCGAGATCCTTGAACTCGACATCTTTTGAAAGAAGTCGGTGCGTACCGATTATAATGTCGGATTCCCCATACTTGATTCGCTCGGTTATCTGCTTCTGAGCTTTCGGTGTTACGAATCTACTCAGCATATCGATGCGAACAGGATAATCTTTCAAGCGCTCGGTAAAAGTCACATAATGCTGCTCGGCAAGGATCGTGGTAGGTACGAGAAATGCAACCTGCTTGCTGTCCATAACTGCTTTAAAGGCAGACCGGACTGCGACTTCAGTTTTCCCGAATCCTACATCACCACAGATAAGACGCTCCATTGGGATTGCGGATTCCATGTCTGCCTTGACATCTTCTGTTGCTTTGATCTGGTCTGCAGTATCCTCATAAATAAATGATGCTTCGACATCCTTCTGCCATTCGGTATCTTTTGTGAAAGCATAACCGGTCGAAATTTTGCGTTGTGCATACAGGTAAAGAAGATCAGCAGCGATTTGCTCGACATCTTTCTTGAGTTTTTTCTTAGTGCTTTCCCAGCGTGTGCTGTCCAGCTTGTGTAACTCGGGAATGATGCCTTCCTGGGTTACGAATTTCGCAACCTGCTGAAGCTGATCGGTCGGAACATAAACTTTATCATTATCCGCATATTGAAGAAGCAGGCAGTCCATGTTTCTGTCTTGTACTGAAATGTTCTCTATTCCTTGAAATATACCAATGCCATAATCGATATGAACGATGTAATCACCCGGTTTGAGTGCTTCATAATCTGACAGCGCTTCTGCTTTTTTAAAATGGGCGAACCGTCTTTTCTGCCTGTACCGGTTGAATATTTCATGGTCGGTAAAAATTGCAAGATTGGCATCCTCGAGGACAAAACCGTTCTGGAATACACCAACATGAAATTGTACCTTATCTTCGAAATCAGACAGCATTGTTCGCATTCGGTTGCTTTGACTCAGGTTGTCGGACTGAATGAAGACTGCATAATTCTTTTTGAGAAGCTCTGCAACATCATCGGTGAGAAGCTCAAGTTTGCTATTGTAATTCATCTGCGATTTGCAGGAAAATTCTACATACGATGTGACTCCGATGATTTCTGCATTTGTGAAATGAAGTCTCTTGAATGCTTTTGAGCTTAAATCTGAATATGAATCGAACAACTCATCCGGCTTGGGCACATTCTCAGGATTTAGATGAGAAATTTTCTTTTCGTAATTTTCATTCACCTCGTCAAAAAGATGAATTTCTGCACTGGTAAATTTCTCTTCTTCATCAAGAGTGAGCATACATGTTTCAGGTAAAAAATAATCCAGGAATGAGGATGTTTTCTCAAGCAACAAGGAAAGGTCCTGCTCGATCCCCTCGTAAAATCCGTGTTCTGCAATGCGGCTGCTTAGTTTGTCCGGTAAAGGGGATTTCAAATACTCTAAAGATAGTTCCTTGATCGGCTGAACAGCGATCTTCGAAATATCTTCACGGAGAGAAAGCTGTGAAGAAAGATCGAACTCACGGATGGAGGTGATCTCATCTCCCCAGAATTCCAGCCTGTGAGGATTTTCATGTTGAGGAGAGTAGATGTCCAGTATCCCACCGCGCTTGCTTATCTCGCCCGGCTGCGTTACCTGCGAAGTATGTTG
The DNA here is from genome assembly GCA_016932035.1 of Candidatus Cloacimonadota bacterium. Lineage (NCBI taxonomy): Bacteria > Pseudomonadati > Candidatus Cloacimonadota > Candidatus Cloacimonadota bacterium. The sequence goes on along the minus strand of JAFGDR010000066.1, from coordinate 482 downwards.
GTATCCAGCAGAAACAAGATGTGATAAGATCGCATCGATCGAGTATTCGTAATCTTTTTCAAGCGTGAGAAGATACTTTCTGAATATTTCTGGATGAGCTATTTTTCGAAGGAGTTCTCGCAGAGAGACAATGTATGTTCCTTTTTGATTATTAACAGCAGCAGAAAGCGTATTACTCCTTTCCAGTTGAACTGTTTTTCTTGGTGAGAAGGGCTCGTACGGTAGCAGTTCATATCCTGCAAGATGGTAAATATCTTTCTTCCCGATCAGCACGTCGAGGTCATCATACAGGTGTTGAGCGATCGAATCATTCTCAGTCACAAGCACAATTGATTTTTTAGATATATCAAAAATATAACTCAAAGCCAGCGCTTTCGCAGAGCTGTTCAAACCAGAAATGCGTATGTCCCCCGGCGAATGCATGAACGTATGCAATCGTTTGAAATTGTGTGACTTGTTCAGAAACGTTTCGAGTTTATTAT
>JAFGDR010000065.1 GCA_016932035.1 Candidatus Cloacimonadota bacterium | reverse complement strand
TTTAATTCATCCAGTATTACAAGATCATGTTCTTTACTTATTATAACCTCTTTTGCTTTCTTGAATCCTTGTACAGCCTCCTCGATATCAATGGGCTTAGGATTTTTTTTATCTACAAAATCGGGTGTACCAAACTGGAAAATATCGATGTTTGGAATGTCTTTAAAAAAAGTGATTTCTCCATATTCTACATTCTTCTTCATGAATTGAATAAGACAAACCTTTTTATGATGTCCGAGAAATCTTGTTGCAAGTCCCAGAGAAGCAGTTGTCTTGCCTTTGCCATTGCCTGTGTATATATGCAGCATATCAAACCCCTTCAATAAAAATGGTGGGTGATACTGGAATCGAACCAGTGACCTCTACGATGTCAACGTAGCACTCTAACCATCTGAGCTAATCACCCACAGATTGAGTGAAAGAATTTTTGTAGGATATTTCTTTGTCAAAAAATTTAGGTTTAAACTTATTACTAGTTCCAAAATTATACTTCTAACAAAAATTGTTGGGAGTTTGATTATTTAAAAAAGTTGACAATTATTTTTGCAAAAAATATTAATTGAGCAAATTAATTTGCAATATGAAAAATAAATTAACAGATAAACTGAAGAAAGCGTCGCTAACAAAACGCGAGAAGATGATCGCAGATACGATTACCAAAAATCTTCACAAAAATGCTTTTCTAAACGGTCCGCAGCTTGCAGAAACGTGCAATGTAGCACCATCATCCATTACACGATTTGCTCAAAAACTCGGTTATACAGGATTTCCAGCTCTTAAGAAAGAACTCGAAACCTTATATCGAAAAACCACAACCCCGCATGAAGTATTTGAAGAATTCATTTCAAAACTATCTCAAAAAGATGTGGCTGATGCAACGATCGAGCAGGACATTCAAAACATTATGAATACCCGGACATATCTTAATAAAGAGACGCTTTCACGCATTGTTTCTCTTATCGATAATGCAAAAAAAATCATTATTGCATCGATTGGTTCGAGCGAAGCATGTGTCGATATATTTCATTACTATTTCGAAGCCCTGGGTAAGGATTACATCAAACTAAGAGGATTTGGCATTTCCAAACAGATCGAAGTGATGGATGTTGGTGTGGGAGATGTGGTAATTGCAATTAGCTTTCAAAAAATTTTAAAAGAAGTTCGTGACGTTGCCGCTTATGCCCATTCCAAAGGTGCTGCTACAATAGCGATTACAGACAGTGAATTCAGCCCCCTTGCAATGGTATGCGATCATGTACTCGTCACTCCGGTAACCGGTACGACGTATAGTCTCTCACAGGCAGCTCCGGTTGTGATGGTTAATATTATCGTGAATAGCCTTGCGGCTATGAATAAAGATAAAAGTCTTTTATTATTAAAAAGAACAAAAAAAGAATGGGAAGAATTACCCGTATTTTGCGAATAAAAGGAGTTTCCATGGCTAGTAAAAAGACCGTGTTCTTGTTTCTTATTCTCATAATTATCTTATTTGTTAGACTTAATGCAAAACCCGTTGATATTAACGTTTGCAAAGACATTGTTTATCATAAGATCAATCAACATAATCAAGATCAAATATTTTCAATTAATGATATTTCAGAACATTATAATGAAAACGGCAAAACACTTTTTTATCTTGTTGAACTTACACCTCGAGGATTCATGATCATTGCAGGAGATAATAATCTTCCTCCCATTATCGGTTACAGTTTCAGAAACACAATTGATGTTCAAGATGATACGTCGATACCATATCAGGCAATAGCGCTGAATATTTCGTATCGTTATAAAGCTTTGCAGAATCTTCCTCAAAAAATCAAGCAGCAAAGGAACGATGCATGGACACAGCTTATCGAAAGCAATGTAGTAAAAGAAGAAATGTATTGGCCGAATCAAGACTCGACTCTTACTGGTGGATGGGTGCAGGTACAATGGCATCAAACTGCTCCCTATTATAACTACTGCCCCTGGGACATGGTAACAGGCGCACGAAGTCTTGCGGGATGTCCTGCAATTGCAACTGCGCAGATCATCGATTACTTTACCAATATTAATAATGCACAATTTGGTGATGGAGATGATTATTACCATTCCTATGCCGGACGGAATTTCATGATCGACGACGATTATTTTACGCGCGGCTTCGCTTCTTTCCCAGATTTAAATGGTTATCTCTCATCCTATGATGCTCATAAAAAACTGGATCAACCTCTTACCAATTCAGACAAAGCAGGGCTCTGTTTCGCCTGTGGTGTAGCCGCAACTCAAGTCTATACATCCTCGGTTTCAGGCACGTTTTACCTGAGCCAAGTGGTCGATGCTCTCGAAAAATTTGGATACTTCGGCACCGACACGATCGATGATTCTGATCCGAATTTCTGGACCAGACTCAGCCAGAATATGATGGATGCTCAGCCGGCAGAATTAACCGTTCTGGTAACAGGGGGCAGCGGTGGGCATAATGTTGTTGTTGACGGATATAATACGTTAAATGAATATCATGTGAACTTTGGCTGGGGCGGCTCATATGACGGCTGGTATATCCTTCCCGATGAATTCCCCTACTCACTTACAACAATACACGGTGTAACATTGGATATCTATTCAGATCCGGTTCCATATTATGATCCTCCAGCAAATCTCCTATATTCTAGTAACCAAAGCCCTGCATATATCGACCTTACATGGCAGGCACCGAATCAGTTAGATGTCATTTCTTACAATGTATATCGAGACGATATGCTTCTGAACACTTCTCCGATATACGATTTGTCATATCGAGATGAAACAGCAATATATGGAACAGATTATGAATATTATACAACTGCTTTGTATGAAATCGGTGAATCCAATCCCTCGAACACTGTTGTGATCAACTGGAATGTTGCTGTCGATGAACCTGCCTATTTAGATGCTTCAAAGAGTATAAGTTTCCCTAATCCTTTCAATCCAGCTATTGATGGCACTATGTCGATCAAGTATTTTACAAATAGAGAAACTCTCGGCACTAATATAAAAGTGTACAATATTAAAGGTGAGTTTGTACGAGGTTTGCCTACTTTGGCCGAATCACAAGGAATGATTGAAACCACATGGGATGGAAAAGATGAACTGGGAAATGATGTACCTTCCGGCGTCTATTTCTATTCCATTTATGGTGAAAATTCACAATTAGTTAAAATTTTATTATTGAGGTAAAATAGAGATAGGTTAAAAGTCGTCATAGATCATTCTGTGGCGGCTTTTTTGTTTCACTTACTTATCTGAGGTTCACCTTTCGATGCTAACCACTTCTGACACACGGAACTTGAATCGTCTCGATTTGTCGGGATGATTCAAGAACAGTGACGATCATAACAAAGTGCTTTAACAAAAAAATAATACTTAACGAAGGTCGCCCGACCATTCGTCAGATTCAATTTTCTATAAGCCATTGTACTTTTTATTATTAGTAAATATATTTGAAAACCTTCCAATCATCATAAAATTTGACATAAAAAACTACACTCACAAATTACGCAAACGTGGAGTAGCGTATGAATATTGTAAAAGGTCAAACTGGTTGGATCGAGGTCATCTGCGGCAGTATGTTCAGCGGAAAAACCGAAGAGCTCATTCGCAGGATGAGACGTGTCGAAATCGCCAAACATCCCTTCCAGATTTTTAAACCGACGATCGATAACAGATACCATCATCAATACATCGTTTCCCACAACAAATCAAAACTTAATTCAAAACAGGTTGATACCTCACAACAACTATACGAACTTGTAAAAAAAGATACTGAAGTAGTTGGTATCGATGAAGCACAATTCTTTGATGAAGGACTCGTTGAAGTGTGTCAGAAACTTGCAAACGAAGGCAAACGAGTTATCGTTGCTGGACTTGACCAGGACTACCGCGGCAAACCCTTCCATCCTATGCCGGAACTGCTTGCAACTGCAGAATATATCACCAAAACCCTTGCGATCTGTATGAAATGCGGTAATCCAGCAAACCGTACACAACGACTTGTTGATAACGATGAAGAAATCCTTGTTGGAGAAAAGGACATTTACGAAGCACGCTGCAGGAACTGCTTCCAGCCGCCAAAGGAAAAATCATGATATTCGTTCGTATTATCAGTGCGGTCATCACGATCTATATCTGGCTCATCATCATTCGGGCAATTGTATCATGGTTCAGTCCAAATTATGGCAATCCCCTTATGCAGCTACTTGTAAGAGTTACAGAACCGGTTCTCGGACCTGCAAGACAACTCGTTCAAAGGATCATTCCCACCCGGAATTTCGATATTTCGCCAATTGTGGTAATTCTCGTTCTGGAATTACTGCGCAGTCTATTAATCAGAGCAATACTATATTAGCGAGGCACAATGCCACAAAATATATCTCCTTCGGAAATAAGAGGTAAAGAGTTCAATAAAACATTGAGCGGATACAGCAAACAGGAAGTTGAGGAGTTTCTCGATCTTCTGGCTGACCAGATCGAACGGCTCGATGGGACGATCAGGGCTCAACAAAAAGAGATCGAGGACAGGGACAAGAAACTCGAAGATATCGAAGAACAGAAAGAAGTCCTGAAACGAACACTCATACTCGCGGAAAAACTCAAAGAAGACACGCTTAAAAGCGCTGATAAAGAAGCGAAGAACATCATAAAAGATGCAGAGATCTCTGCAAAAGAGCGTGTAAAAAAAGCTAAGGATTACCTCAGCATTCTCGAACATGATTATGTGAATCTCAAAGACAAAAAGAAATCCTTCCTTCTCTCCTTCAAATCACAGATAAACACCATACTCGACCTCATCGAATCAGAATTTCAAAAAGATAAAGAAGATGCACGGGAGATAGAAAAACCGATCATTCCTCCGCCTGATTTTAAAACACACGATTTTTTTAAAGACACAAAGCTCCCCCCTCCGGTTGAAAAGAAGAAAGAAGAACTCTCTAAGATTGAAGAAACGATTGAAGAGATTCAGGAAGAAAAGCCCCTTGAGGAAGAAGAAGTTATCGAACAAAAACCCAGGATCAGTTTTAGCAATAAAGAAGATGAAGAAGATTAGACCACTTGTCGCAGAATCAGCCGAATACATCCGCTCTCTTTACGGTGATAAGCCGGAAATCGGTATTATTCTTGGAACTGGGCTAAACGAACTTGCAACGATCATCGACGTTGATATAGAAATTCCTTATCACGATATCCCTCATTTTAAAACTTCAACAGCGCCCTCTCACCATGGAAAAATGCTTTTTGGAACTTTTAACGAAAAAAAAATAATCATTATGCAGGGACGTCTTCATTGTTATGAAGGTTACACAGCCCTTGAAACAACGTATCCCATTTTTGTGATGAAGGAACTCGGTATACAAACCCTCATCGTAACAAATGCGGTTGGTTCACTTAATGAAGAAATGCAAGTTGGGGATCTTATCGTTATGAAAGATCATATAAACCTGACCGGATCCAATCCTCTTGTTGGTGAAAATGATCCTGATCTCGGTCTCCGCTTTCCAAGCATGCATGATGCATATAATAAAAAATATATTGAAATCGCCAGAAAGGTCTGGACTGACAGCGGTCTTGCTTTCAAGCAGGGTGTGTATGTCGGATTACTCGGGCCAAGTTTAGAGACGACTGCAGAATGCAGAATGCTCAAGACAATTGGCGGAGATATGGTTGGAATGTCAACAGTTCATGAAGTTATCGTGGGTGTTTACCTTGGACTGAAAATATTCGGCATTTCAACAATTACAAACCTATCCAACCTCTTTCACTCTGATACGCATGCACAAACAAGTATCGAAGAGGTTGCTAAAAAAGCGCAAAAAAAATTAAAAGTGCTCATTCAAAACTTTCTTAAGGAAATATAAGTCAGGAGTGTTGTATGGAACGTGAAAAGCTGGATTTTTTCAGGGACCTGCTTATGAATGAACGACAAAAGGTCGTTAAAATCATCGAGGGAATTGATGAGAGTTGGAGCAAGAACATCCGTGATGCAGTAGGAAATATCTCCTCATATGTAACACATATTGCTGATCTTGGAACAGATTCTAATGAACGTGAAAAAGAAACGTATATGCTGGAACGAGAACTGAGAAATCTCAAGAACATCGATAGTGCTCTCAAACGTATCCACGATAAAACTTATGGTGTCTGCAGCTACTGCGGTGAAGACATTTCTTCATCGCGACTAAAAGCGATCCCGTATACTGAGCTTTGCATCGATTGCAAGCGTAACGAAGAAAGGCTAAACAATAACAACCACAGATAAAAAATCCGATATAAAAAAATATTTGCTGTTGTTTATAATATTCCTTGCTCTTGATCAGATATCGAAAATTTCAATCCGCCATCTTTTCTCGCATGCACATTCAGACACATTACCAATACTCGGGAATTTTTTCAGACTAACCTTTGTTGAAAACCAAGGAGCAGTATTTGGCATCAATCCTCAACTTGGACAGCTGACAAATATCATTCTCCTTGTTCTTCATATAGTTGCTATTGTTATTATCATATTTTTATTCAGGAGGAACACCCACCCTCTTGCCCGGTTCAGCTTTACACTTATACTCAGTGGAGCATTCGGCAACCTAATAGATAGAATATTTTTAGGAAAAGTAACAGACTTTCTTGACGTGGAATTTTTCAATATAACTATAGGTAAATGGCATATTGACCGATGGTATGTCTTCAACATTGCAGATTCATGCATCGTTGTAGGCGTTATCCTGTTAATCATATATTATCTTTTTGTAGAAAACTCTGCAAAACAAGAAGAAATTTTGGAGAAAGAATGAAAGGTAAATTTTCATTAATTTTATTGGTGATGTGTATATCTGTATCCATGCTGTATGGGACAACAATATATGACATTCAATACACAACTATAGCTGGTGGAGATGGCACATATCCTTCACTACTCGTTGGACAATCCGTGACATTCACTGGTATTGTAACTGCCAACGGATATTATTCATCAGGCAACAGCAATCGATTTTTTGTATCCGATCCTGCGGGTGGTGCATGGAAAGGTGTATTCGTCTTTAGCTACGATTACTCCGTTTCAGTAGGTGATGAGGTTGAAGTCTCTGGAGAGGTGCAAGAATACTTTGGACTTACAGAGATTGGAAATCTCTCGGACGTAACTATCCTCAGTTCTGGCAATCCTGTTCCTGAAGCTATATCTGTCTCAACTGGTGATCTTATGACTCCTTCAACAGGCGAGCCGTATGAAGGATGTTTAGTAAAAATTTCAGATGTCACAACAACGCAAGGCCCAAGCACTTATGGAGAATGGTATGTCGATGATGGTTCTGGAAACTGCCAGATCGACGATGCAATCTACACATATGAAAATCCAACAGTCGGTGACACATTTACTTCCATCACAGGCGCTGTTGATTATAGTTATGACGAATATGGTGTAAATCCCCGTGATGCAAATGATTTTGTAACTACCGGAGGAGACACAACCCCGCCAACCATGAATTCTGCTAATGCCCTGAATGAAACAAGTGTAAAGATCAAATTCAGCGAAGGACTGGATCAGACAACTGCTGAAAATGCTTCAAACTATTCTATTACACCTTCACTCACCGTATCTAATGCATCTCTGCAGAATAATGATGAAGTTGTTCTTACAACCGGAACACAGGAATCAGGTACGACATATACGATAACCGTAAATAATGTTGAAGATCTTAACGGAAATGTAATTGCTGTAAACAGCATCATTACATTTATTGGTTATACACCCGGAAGCGGACCTGACCTATTCTTCTCAGAATATATTGAAGGAACCTCACAGAACAAAGCTTTGGAAGTTTATAACGGATCGGGAGCAACTGTTGATCTTACTCAGTACCGGATTGCTCAATCCTCAAATGGTAACGGGTGGCAATATTGGCATGAATTTCCAACCGGCTCAACACTTGCCGACGGAGACGTTTGGGTTATCACGACTGATGAAGCTAATACGCAGATACAGCAAGTTGCAAATGAAATACTGTCCTATCCCAGTGTTGTACACCACAATGGTGATGATGCACGCGGCCTTGAAAAAACGACCGATGGCGGCACCACATGGACATTGATCGATGTGATCGGTATTCCCGACGAAGATCCAGGTGATGCTTGGGACGTTGCCGGAACTCCCAGTGCTACCAAAGATCATACCTTGGTGCGAAAAGCATCCGTTACAGAAGGTACGACTGTATGGTCTAATTCTGCCGGCACAACTCCAGAAAACTCTCAGTGGATCGTGTACCCCGTCGATACCTTTGATTATATCGGAGAACATGGTGAGAATGATACAACCCCTCCTACTCTTGCTAGTGCTAATGCAATCTCATCTACTTCAGTTCAGGTCACTTATGACGAACAGGTCGATGAGACCACTGCCACGAATATTGCTAACTATTCGATCACGAATCTTACTGTTACTTCAGCAATTCTTCAAGCACTTGGAAAAACAGTTCAACTTATTACTACCAACCAGGCAGCTGGTTATAATTATACAATAACCGTTAATAATGTTCAAGACCTTGCCGGCAACATCATCGATCCGAATAGCACTATCGACTTTACCGGATACCAGGAAGGTCCAACTGAAGGACAATTGATCTTCTCAGAATACATTGAAGGTTCGAGCAATAATAAAGCTCTTGAAATCTATAATGCTTCTACCCAAACTGTGTATCTCGATAACTATCGTGTTGTAAGTTCCTACAACGGAAGCGGATGGAGCGCGGAACATTATTCCTTCCCGACCGGAGCAACGCTTGGATCGGGTGATGTTTGGGTGATTGCGAACGAGGATGCGTCTCAGACCATTCTCAGTGTTGCAGATGAAATCCTTGCATATAATGCTGGTGGATATGTTGTCAGTTTTAACGGCAATGATGCACGTGGAATTGAAATGACCACAGACGGCGGTGCCACGTGGACACTGATCGATGTAATTGGAATTTCAACAGAAGATCCAGGAACCGGATGGGATGTTGCAGGTGTTACAGCAGCAACCTACGATCACACACTCGTCAGGAAAAGTTCTATTGAAAGTGGAAATACAGACTGGACTACTTCTGCCGGCACGGATGCAACTAATTCTGAATGGATCGTATATCCGATCGATACGTTTGATTATATTGGCTCACATGGAGGTGGTGTTGGTGGAAACGTTACGATCTCCAACCTCGATCCAGATCCGGGTGAAGCTGTAACGGTTACACTCAGCCATGCAGATTCCTTGCGGAATCCCAAACTTTACTGGAATACTGTTAAGCAGAATCCTTTCTCAGAACTTCCAATGGTTCCGGCAAAAGCTTATGAATGGACAGCAGAGATTCCGGGTCAAAATGCAGGAACCCTCGTTTTCTTCTATATCATAGCTGAAGATGCTGAACAAAATTATCATTACTTCCCGACCAATGCTCCGGATGAGGTTTTTGAATATGCATATGACATCGATGATTTCAGCGCTATCCTCAAAGTTCCTCATTATACATTCTGCCCAACTTTAGGAGAAAAATTCCAGATCCAATATCATTCCCGAACAGGTGATAAAATAGTCTTACGTTTATATAATAGTGAAGGTGTTCTGGTCAATACGATCACAAACGAAATCTCGACAGGTATGCATACCTTCGAATGGGACGGCAAGGATGACAATTGGAATACTCTTCCTCCCGGTTTGTATATTTGTAATCTTGAAGTTGTTAATCCAGACAATGGCGATATCAAATCCACTTCGGTGCCAATTGTGATCGCCGCACCTTTGAAATAATTTTTGGATGAAAGGATAGAAATGAAGAAATTAGCTTTCATAGTAATACTGATCCTTCTGACCACATCTCTTATCTATGGGGAGATAGCTTCAAATGTATTTGCAAACTATCAACCCTCTGCACGAGCACGAGGAATGAGTGGAGCTTTCATTGCAAGCTGTAATGATCCGAATGCAATCTTTTACAATCCCGGAGCTCTTGCTTATGCAGATCGGGGAATTTCCCTGGGATATGCACAGCTCTTCAATAACAGCTTCCAGCTCTTGATGTCCGGAGCACTTGCATACAGTCTGCCAAAGATAGGTACGATTTCACTCGGAATGCAGGCAATGGACGTTGAGTTCGAAGGACAAAAACTCCAGCAGGAAGGCACCTATTCTCTTGCTCATTCCATCCTTCTGATGGGAGATGTTCACTCTCAGCTTTATGTTGGATATGGATTGAATCTATACTATCTGAAATTCGGCGAGACAGTTGGCGGGATCAATCCGGGTAATCAAACGACATATGGCGTGAATCTTGGAGCTCTTGCAGTTCTCCATCAGAGAACCCGTATTGCTTTTGCAGTAAAAAATTTGAATAATCCATCCATGGGTTCAGACCAGACCTTTGACCTTCCCCAGCATCTGACTCTGGGTATTGCATATGAACCGTATGAGGGTGTAATAACAGAGATCGACCTTTCACAAAAACTCGGTGAAGAAACAAAAATCCAGGCTGGTATCGAGTTCGAAGTTATTGAAAATTTCTGGCTCAGAACCGGTGCTTCAACTTATCCAAATAGTATTTCTGGTGGATTTGGAGTACTTTTTAAAGGGATTAAGGTCGATTATGGATTCAGTTCACATCCAGTCTTACCGATCACTCATCAATTTTCTCTGGGTTACTTATTTTAATTGTTATACTGCGTGAGGTATAAATGAAAAAAACAGATAAGGATGAAAAGAGCAGCTACTCACTCATCATCAAAGGATTTATAAAACTGATATTCAATTTTCTTAATCATGTTGTAAAAGACTGGGAGAATAAGTTCAGCAACAGGGGTTATAAAGAACTCTCCCAGAAATATGACGTTATCGAGAAAAAAGTTTTTAATGATATTCACAACTTAAAGAATAAGATCGAGAAACTTTCAGTACGATTATTCTGGCTGAATCTTCTCGCAGCGCTCCTCTTTTGCTGCGTAGTTGTCGAACTTATTCTTATAATTCAACTGGGTTAATATGCAAAAAGCAATCATAATTTTTAGTTTTGTACTTCTGCTGGCTGCAGTTTCACTTTGTGCATCTCCAGAACAGTTAGACCTGAATAAAGCAACCTACCAGGAAATACAAGCGCTTCCCATCACCGCTCAGCAGGCAGAGGATATTTATTATTACAGAACGTATATTAATTTCTTCCAATCTGTCTATGACCTTCTTGCCCTTCCAAGTATCGATCAAAATACATTTCTGAAACTGAAACCTCTCGTGAAGATCGTACCCTATGGAATTTATGACGAACGTGCTCAACGCAGGGATCAGATCAACTATCTTATCCGGCGTCTTGCCCTTGATGAAGGCTCTTCTGAAGCAGTATCCGACCTCTGGGAAGACATGCTCATGTCCCCTATCAATATCAATACTGCTACATATCAAGACCTACTGAACATGCCGATCGTGAATCCCACTGATGTACGAGCTATACTGCGCCAGAGACAACTTGGCAATTTCCAGGATTACAGGGGCATGCGAAACGCACCGGGTCTTACCTATTATGGCGCATCAAATCTCAGACATTATGTTTCATATGAACCACCCGAACATGAAGGAAAATGGAACTTCAACTATCGCTTCAAGTTTAACAATAATCCTTTCTCAGAAGAAATGCAGGAAGTGCTTCGCGAAAGCTATGTTCCGGATAGTCTTAATGAAAAATTCTCCATGTGGGGTTTATATGATCTGGATAATGCTCCTCCTGAAATTTCCCATAAACTTCGTGGAAGAATGGAGGATTGGTACAATCTTGAGATAAGCGCTTTGCTCTTTTTTAAAAAAGGGGAGGAAAGGGATCTGAATCTATTCCAGAAGGATAACCAGCTTTCTGAAGCTCTGGCTGAAAACTCAAAATATACTGTCGGCATCGATCTCAAAACTGCGAACTTGAAAGTTGTACTTGGAAATTACCGTGCAACCTGGGGCGAAGGTCTTGTCATGGAAAATACAGATATCTTTGAATCACGCAGGACAGGATATGGTTTTTCAAAAAGAGTACAGGGTATTTTCCCGGACCTTTCTCCCACAGAAGAATTTGCCCTCAAAGGTGCTGCAGTCGAATATGGAAACAGCTTCATGAATGCATCCGTTTTCTTCTCTGATGATAAAAAAGATGTTATTGTTTGGGATAGTAATCATGATGGTGAGATTACCGATAAAGATGATATCTTCTATTATGTTGTTTCCACACCGCGCTTTACTAATGAACAACTCGAATCCGCTGAAAATATCTTTAATGAATACAGACCCAATCTCTCTCCTCATCCACTTCCCAAGATAGATATGGCTCCAAGACGGGATGCGCTCAGGGAAACAATGCTTGGTGGTCACCTCCAATTCGATCCTTTTATCGGGACACATCTTGGCATCACTGCTTATGAATCTCAATACGACCGTTATTTTAATATTGCAGATTACGAAGACCTTGGTCCATACCTTATATATGACAGTTATTATTATAAGAAATTAGATATCAATGATTCAGAGATATCATCTCTCTATTCAACAAAAACTGATGCATACAGACGAAATTACCGCCGAGTGTATGGATTTGACTGGCAGGCAACGCTTGATAACGTCACCTTCCAGGGTGAATATGCCGAACTTGAGGTTGACGGTAAAACCTTTGATCTTGGTGACGACCCGAGCGCTTTGGTGGCAAGTGCATACTTTAATTATGCAAACCTGAATTTCATGATGCTGTATCGTGACTACGATCTTGAGTTTGATAATCCTTATGCACGACCTTTTGCTGAACATGAGCGTTTTGACGGAACGATTCTTGAGAAACAGTATTACTTGAAAAATCCACTTGTATCTGAAGTGTATTATAATTCACCTTGGTCACAGGCTGAACAGGGACTGTATATCGAAACAAGATACAAATTCCATCGCCAGCTGACACTCACAAAAGCATATCTTGATATGTGGGAACGTAAAAGCGATGGCAGGAAAAGTGTCCGTTTCCAGGGTGAGCTTGAATACAGACCGATCTTTCAAATAGCAATGCGCCTCAAACAAAAACTCCAGACAAATGGTTCTGAAGACTTCTTTACGCGTGCAGTATCAAAAACGAGTGAGACGACTTTTCTATTCAGAACATATCTGACCAATCGTGACCGTCTCGACCTTGAATACCGCTACACAAAAGTATGGATGGCTCCTTATACAGGCTTAACCGAAACTGCTGAACCTGGACAGACATACATACTCCCAACCGCAGATGTTCTCAATCACGGCGATATGATCTGTGCTAATTATGTTCATAATTTCACTGATTATTTCCGTCTCGAGGGTTCATTCCTCTTCTGGAATGGACACGGCGTGAGCCACTGGGATTGGGAAGATATGGAGATCGACTTTATGGGAAGTCAGGGTATGAAGTTCTGGTTTACGTTGTATAATAGAATTTCGAACAGTCTCGCGGTCTCTTTTAAATATAAAGTTAAGCATTACGAGGATGATGAGCTCTATCTTCGTCAATATAATGAACCGGTTTCGGGTCTAAATTATGTTGCTCAAGTTAAGCACAAAGAGACCTCAATCCGCTTGCAGCTTGACTGGACTTTTTAAGAATGGAACACAGAATGAACACAGATAATTTAAAAAATATAAATTCTGCACTATTTGATATTATACGTGCAGTAAAACATCCCATTAAATATATAATTTTCGGAGGATACATGAAAAAAGTAATGTTAGGAATCTTAATGTTGTTCTTGTGTGCAATTCCCGCTCACGCAGCATTTGTATTTGATCGATATGTCGGGCAGGAGGTTACAGCATTTTCTGCACATTCGCTTGCAATGGGATCGACAGGACTTGCCACCGGGTACGGACCGCTTTCATCACTCAAAAATCCTGCACTTCTTGGCAACCTTCCCTTCAAATTCATGGTGCAGTTTACCCCTGATGTGACCAAGAATAACGAAAACCGGGCATTCCCAATTTTTGATTCCTTTGATTCCTATATCGATGATGCAGTGTACGCATCAAATGCTCATTTCTTCAGCAAATATCTGCTTGGCTTGATGTATAATGTTCCTGTACAGCAATTCAAAATATCAGCAGCATATTCATATGTGCCGCTCTATGATTTCAACTTCAAATACACTGAAGAAGTCCGCAATAATGAAGGAACAGATTATGGGAATGAACCTCATAAGATTGCAACGAACACCTATAATGGAAGCGGAATGATTTATGCACACACCCCTGCTGTAGCAGTTACATTTGAAAATGAAAGCAGTTTCTTTAAATCCCTGACTCTCGGTGCTTCTCTCTCGCTCATGAAGGGAGATAACACGATCGATTCCACGATTATATTCACTCCCTGGGCTAAAGAACAGATGGAGAATGACCCGGACAGTATTCCCGATCTTATATTCCAAAAGAAGAATACCTACTCAGGGCAGAGATTCCAGGCAGGTTTGTTACTCGACCTCGGTGAACGTTTTAAAATTGGAATGAACTACACCAGCCGTGCAAAACTCGATAAATCATTCAAAACTAGTGCCGACACTGCCTGGGCTGACACAACAATATATTATCCTTCACGTATTGGATTGGGTTTTGAATACCATCCCCGTAATATTTGGGACACTCATTTCTCATTCGAGATTTCTTATGTGAAGTGGAGTGATTACAATCCGCTCTGGTATGATGTGATCGAATATTATGCAGGTGTCGAGCATAGGATTTTTAATACGCAGCCGATCCGTCTTGGCTTCCGTTACCAGCCCTTTGGTATGGATAAAGAGATCGTCATGACTGCATTCTCTGCAGGCACCAGCATCACACTACCATATAACTTCATACTTGATCTGGGTGCAGAGATTGGAAAATTCAATTATCAACATGCAGATCTTTTCCCTGACAGTTACTATGCAAATGATAATCTCTGGGATACTGCATTTTCTGACCTTCCGGTTAATCGAACAAATCCGGATAAAGTACAGGATGTACTCATAAACTTCATGGCAACACTGACATGGAGATTTTAAGATATAAAAGGTTTTTTATATGAAAAAGATATTTTTAATACTCCTCATGAGTTTGTTTGTTTTCAGCTATCTGAATGCTGAAGAGGTCAAGCTTAATTTACTGTTTACAAATGATGTACATGGTGGAATAGATGCTGTTGAAGCCACATTCATGAATCCCGATTTTCCCCCCCCACTTGGTGGAGGTGCTTCAGCGGCGACCTATATCAATGCTGTTCGTAAGAAAGCAGAAGAGAACGGTGAGGCCTTTCTTCTTCTCGATGCTGGTGATTTCTTCCAGGGACATCCAATCGGAACCATGTCCGAAGGTGTGGCAGTTATCAAATATATGAACTGGATTGGATACGATGCCATGACCCTTGGCAACCATGAATTCGATCTCGGATATGAAACACTTTTGAACACCCTTGCTCTTGCAGAATTCCCGATCGTATGCGCTAACATCATTGTTAAAGAAACAGGTGAACTCATTCCCGGCTGTGTACCCTATATTATAAAAAATTTCAAAGGCATCGATATAGCGATCATTGGAATTTCCACACTCGATACTCCTCTGATGAGTTTTCCTGAGAATATTAAAGAATTGGAATTCGTTGATGCGGCACAGACAGTGGAAAAATATATAAAAGAAGTAGAAGAGATCGGCGTTGATCTGATTTTTGTACTAGGGCATATGGGTATCCCCTATGATGTCGAATCTGCCTATCAGTATGATATTGTTGAAGGTCATATCAAAGATGAAGACAGACGCTGGCCCGATAATGCAATGCATGTTGCTTATAAAGTGCCCGGCATTGATGTTTTCCTCGCCGGACATATTCATAAAGGATACAATATTCCCTGGGAAGAGCCGGAGAATCATACACTCATTGTGCAAAATTATGGTTACGGTTCCAACATGGGACACCTCATCCTCACGCTGGATACAGACTCCAAAATTATTACCGGCTACGATCTTCCAGCTTATATCGATGGCGATCTTATCACTCTTTTCGAGGAAGAATTTTTACCTGATCCATGGTACAAAGAGAAGATTGACTCCATGCAGGCATTGGCAGAACAAGGAATGGATGAAATCGTTGGTATTGCAGGCATGCATCTCTCTCGTGACGGCTCTGCACAAAGCATTATCGGCAACCTTGTCATGGATGCAATGCTCGAAGAATCGGAAGCAGATTTTGCATTTTTAAATCTCGGCGGTGTACGTGATGACATCAAAGAGGGTCCTGTTTCTTATCGTGACGTATTCGATGTGCTCCCCTTTGATAGCCAGATCGTAACAATGGAGATCGATGGAGCAAAGCTTAAGGAAATTCTCGAAGTCCGTATTGCAGGCGGTAGACATGGACTGCGCGTTGCAGGTGGAGAGGTCGAATATAGTAAAGAATATCCAGATTTCCAGCGTGTGACCAATCTGACTATTGCTGGTGAACCATGGGATCCCGATAAGATTTATGATGTTGCAACGGTCGACTTCCTGATGCAGGGAAATTCCGGTTTGACATTACTCACGGAAATTCCTGAAAGCCAGATCACATATAAATATATCGTTCTCAGAGATGCGCTTGCAAATTACTTCCGCAGACGTGAAGTTGTGAACGGACAGATCGATAACCGTTGGAATCTCGAACCGGAAGCGGCACATTCAGACATAATCTCAAAATTTAATTCTGAACAAAAATAGTTAGTAATTTGATAATTACATCGAATATTAATTCGAGGAACTACCCATTGGGGGGTTCATGGATCTAAAAAAAATACGCTATAAAAGCGATTTCGAAGACACAAAAGAACTTTTTAACGTATACAAAGTTGAACAGATCATTAAATCCCACGAAGAAATCCTCAAAGAACACATCACCTTTCGTGATAAACTTCTTGCTGATTCTGTTCGACTAACTCCAACAATTTCTCCCCGCATCTACAAGATCATTGAAGGGGTTAAAAAAGATTTTGGTCTCAAGCAGAAGATCGAGTTTTTTTCACTAAGGGATAATTCATATAATGCCTTTGCGTTCAAACAGAAAAATCTTATCAGCGTGGTTTTTACGTCTGCTTTACTTGAAAATTTTGATGATGATGAAATTAAGTTTGTGCTCGGACACGAACTCGGGCATATCATATTCGATCATAATAAACTCCTGCTGCTCTATAATCCGGACAAGAAACAAACAACCTTCCTGCCGATCCTTGCAGAAAAAAAATTCCTAACCTGGCAGAAAAAAGCAGAGATCAGTTGTGACAGGGTTGGGCTGGTAGCATGCAAGAATTATGAGGTCGCAGTGCAAAGTTTATTAAAAATCTCTTATGGATTAACCGAGAAAAATCTTAATTTTAATCTACCGGAACTCATGAAGCAGCTGGATGATCTGGCAAAGTCAGAATATATGTCCGAATTAAGCACTTCAACCCATCCTCTTCTCCCTGTTCGCCTGAAAGCGATCGAGCTCTTCTCTCAGTCTGCTTTATTTAAGAAAACCGGTAAAATCAACGCCGAAGACCTACACACAAAGACCGACGAATTACTGGCACTCACAAAGTTCTATCCCCGCACCAAAGTCAAAGAGATGATGATGAAGCTTGTGGCTGCTGGCGGCATTTCTATGATCGCTGCAGACAAAGAGATCAATCTCGAAGAGATAAAGAGTCTTGTTAAGATTCTTGCTGATGTCTTTACTGATGATCCTGAGAAAGAGATCATTTATGATAAAGAAAAAGCGCTCAAGCAGCTCGATAGTGCAGCACGTTACCTCAAACAGCACAGCACAGATATGGATAGATATTACTCACTCCACTTCCTTACGCTGATCTCTCTTTCAGATGGTAGATTTACCAAAAAAGAGAAACAAGTTCTTTTGGATATCGCAGAATCAATCGGACTATCAGAGAACGATGCTATGGATGTTATGTGGAAGACGTTGCAACAAAACGGGATCACCATCGATGTGCGGTTGAATGAAATAGCACAAAACGTACAGGAGCACTACGCTGATTACTTGAAGGAATAGAAATTTCTGTTTCCGAATATTTCATAACGAATACTCTCGACGCTAACTTAAAATACACGAAACTCTTGACTGATATCGGATGTAATTATGTTTTATTCGCAAAACGAAATTTTTTATATGATTCCATAAATAACAGGAGTTCTCATTGGTATGAGTTACCGAAAAGATTATCTCTATTTAAGAGACAAATTTGATCCAAAAGCTGAATTTGTTACCCTAAAGAAATTCCGCCAGAACATTTTCAACACTAATTTTGAATCCTTCAATTATGATATCCTTCCGGGTGAAGATCATTATCGATGCCAGCTTCACAATCAGAACTTTGAAGACTCATACTCATTTGATAAGGAAATTTCCGCACCTTACCTTGATGATCTACTCCGAGTGGATGATTCAAAAATAGAAGAAAATATCTTCTTTACCTATCCGATTTTCAAACCTTTTACGATAAAAAAATCTAAAGATGTCATTATATTGCTGCACGGTCTAAATGAAAAAAGTTGGGAGAAATACCTGCCATGGGCTCAGAAGCTTGTTGAATATACAGGTAAAGCAGTCATCCTTTTCCCAACTGCATTTCATATGAACAGGGCACCTCAGAGATGGGCTGACCCTAAATTCATGAATAAGGTTGCTAAGGTGCGCAAGAAATTCTTCCCCAAAGTAAATAACTCCTCGTTCGCTAATGCAGCGATCAGCACGCGATTGCAGTTCCTTCCCCAGCGTTTCTTCTGGTCGGGTCTTCAAACCTATTATGACATCCTCCAGATGATCGATCAGATACGAACGGGCAATCATCCTCATATTCACCAGGATGCAAGCATCGATTTCTTCTCATATTCTGTCGGTTCTTTTCTTGCAGAGATCATGATGATGACAAATGAAAACAACTATTTCGCAGATTCACGGCTTTGTATGTTTTGCGGAGGACCACTCCTCAACCGCATGTCTCCAGCATCCAAATATATTCTCGACAGCGAAGCAAACGTTTCGATCTACTCGTTTTTCATCGAACATCTTGAAGTGGAATTGAAACGCGATAAACGTCTTGCACACTACTTCGGTGACTATCATCATATCGGGAAATATTTCAGAAGTATGCTCGATTATAATAAGATGATAACGTTCCGTGAGAATCGACTGAAAAAGATCTCGAAACGAATTTCAGCCCTCGCGCTGCAAAAAGATGAGGTTGTTCCTTCGATAGAGGTTGAGCTTTCTCTGCATGGACATAATAATAAAATCCCCATAAAAGTTAAATCCTTTGACTTCTCCTATCCATATGATCATGTTATACCGTTCCCTATTTCAGATAAATATGAAAAAGAAATTGATAAATGGTTTGTAAAAACTATGAAATTTATTGCATGGCAGTTAAAGTAGATTCGGAGATTGCATGATAAAAAATTTTGATGAATTGCTGGATAAAGTCAAAGTGCATCCACCCAAGAGAGTTGTTATACCAGCAGCACACACAATGTCCACAGTATATTGCGCAACCCTTGCCAAAGAAGAGCAGATCGGTGAATTTCTTCTCATTGGAGATAAGGAACAGATCATTGATTACATTTCTATGTCCGAAGAAACCATGACTGACGCGTTTGAGATCATAGACGAGAAAGATCCTGAGAAGTGCATCGAGCTCGCAGTTGATGCCGTTCTTGAAAACCGAGCAGATCTTATCATGAAGGGAGATTCAACAACAGGTCAGCTTATGAAGGGGATACTTAATAAAGGAAAAGGACTTCAAACAGGCGATATTCTTAGTGATGTGCTTGTCATTGAAACAGAGAATCGCCTCACACTCATGACTGACGGCGGTATCGTCTTATATCCCGGGGTAAGAGAAAAAATATCACTCATCAATAATGCTGTTAGAGTTGCCCATAAACTTGAAAATCCCTGCCCGAACGTTGCACTGCTCTGTGCGATCGAGATGGAAAATCCCAAAATGCCTCCCACAATAGAAGCTGCTGAAATAACAAAATTGTATAAAGAAGGTAAGATTACCGGCTGTGTTGTCGAAGGTCCACTTGCACTCGATGTGGCAGTCTCAGAACAAGCAGCAAAGTTGAAGAAAATCGATTCCCCTGTTGCTGGAAATGCTGATATTCTTATCATGCCGTATATTGAGGCCGGTAATATTTTCGGAAAAGCAATGACCTATTATGCGCATCTGCGTGTTGCTCATGTGATCATGGGTGCTAAAGTTCCTATTCTTATTACATCTCGTGCTGATGATGCATGGACAAAATTACATTCGGTTGCATTGGGAATTATGTGCACATAAGGAGAAATAATGGCACGAACCGGTATAACATTTGATGATATTCTGCTGATCCCTAATTATTCTGAGGTGCTGTCACGTCAGGATGTTGATCTCTCAACAAGAGTTACAAAAAATTTTAGAATAGGATTACCTATTCTTTCCGCTAACATGGATACGATCACAGAGTTTGATATGGCAAATGTGCTCAGTGGATTTGGTGCTCTTGGCATTGTTCACAGATTTTGCTCCGTTGATGAAGAAGCAGGAATTATTGAACGTCTAAAGCTTTCGGAAAATCCAATCAGAGCTGCTTCGATCGGTGTAACCGGAGAGAATAAAGATCGTTTAAAAGCGCTTATCGATGCGGGAGCACAGATCATTTGTATCGATATTGCTCATGGTCATCATAAACTCATGGCTGATACGATCAACATGTGTAAGAACTTCAATGTTGATATAATCGCAGGTAACATCGCAACAGGAGAAGCCGCAAAATTTCTCTGTGAAAATGGCGCAGACGCTGTCAAAGTGGGTATTGGACCCGGCTCGATGTGTACGACGCGGATCAATACCGGGTTTGGCGTTCCTCAGGTTACTGCCATAGAAGATGTTTATAATGTTGCTAAAGAATATAACATTCCTGTTATTGCAGACGGCGGTATTCAGAACTCTGGTGATGTAGCCAAAGCGTTGGCTGTTGGTGCAGATTCTGTCATGATCGGTGCATTGTTTGCAGGATGTAAGGAAACACCTGGTACAATCCATAAAGAGGGTAATTTCCCGAATTATCATTTGTATAAACGTTATCGCGGATCAGCGAGTCTCGAGTCCAAACATATCAGGAATGATGAGAATCGTAATGTTGAAGGAATAAGCACAACCATCGAATACAAGGGTCCCGCAAAATATGTGATCCGCAATATTGAAGATGGACTTCGTTCTGCATTCTCCTATGCCGGAGCTATGAATATCGATGAATTTCATCAGAAAGTAACCTATATTCAGAAAAGGTTTAAGGATATCCGGACAGTCTGATTCGATGAAAATTACAATACTCGCAGTTGGAAAAAACAAGGATGAGTATATAACACTTGCTGAAAACGAGTTTCTTAAGCGTCTTTCGAGTTCCTGCTCCCTCGCACTTGAAACAGTCGCGACACCAAAATACAAGAAAAATCAATTGATAGAAAAAATAAAAGAGATCGAAGGAAATTCCATACTCTCAGCATTACCTGATCAATGCTATGTGATAGCTCTTGATGAAAATGGAGACCAGCATACATCCAAAGAGTTCTCTCGTCATCTCAACAGGATTCTTGTTTCGCAGAATAAACCGCTCTATTTTATAATAGGAGGTCCATATGGATTCTCTAAAGGAGTTAAAGATCGTGCTGACGAACTTCTCTCACTATCTCAACTCACATTTACACATCAAATGGTTAGGATCATCCTTCTTGAACAGATATATCGGGCATTTACGATATTAAAGGGGAAAAAGTACCACTACTAGGATAGAAAAAACTTGCATGTAATTATTGTACGGGGCTTTTTTTACATTGTACGTAGCATAAGAAATGAGTGATCATGAATATAAAAGAACTAATTAAAGCAGCAAAGGAAGCATCGGAATCATCATACTCACCTTATTCAAAATATAAAGTTGGAGCTGCATTGCTTACAGCAGACGGCAATATTTATACAGGTACAAATGTTGAGAATGCATCATTCCCCGCCAGTGTTTGTGCAGAGAGAGTTGCTATTTTCGATGCGGTTACAAATAAAGAATACAATTTCGAAGCATGTGCAATTTATGCAGAAGGCGAAAACTATCCCTTCCCATGCGGCATCTGCAGGCAGGTCATGTCGGAATTTTCAAAGAACATGAAAGTAATTGTCGCCAGAAATGAGCATGAATATGTCGTGAAGACAATAGCCGAACTGCTACCGGACATGTTTGAATTTGAGAAGTAATTTTTTACACTATTTAATAAAAGGCACCAGAACAGGCGTATCCTTTTTATACTCCTCGTAGTCTTTCTGACCACCCCACTTCTCATCTGCATACTTTTCTAACTTTGGAATACCGCTTATCTTGATGATGAGAAAAGCAACAAAAACAGGTGAGATCAGCGTCACCCACTGCCAGCCATGCAACACAGGAAGAGCAATTACAGCAACCCCTATCCAGATCACGATCTCACCAAAGTAATTAGGATGGCGGGAGATAGACCATAATCCGGTTTTGATAAATTTTCCTTTATTCTGTGGCTGAGCACGAAATCGGTTTTTCTGCAAATCTGCAACTGATTCAAACGTAAAACCGACCAGCCAGATTATTATCCCCATTACCCCTAACCATCCGAAGTCTTTCCTGAATGGAGTTGTAAAAACAACTAATGCTGCAGCAAGTGTAAAGGTCACCCACAATCCCTGCAAAGTCCAGGTATTGAGAAATCGGAAAAAATGGGGTTTGATATCATCAAATCGTTGATCTTTACCTGCCTTATGTATACGTCGAACAAGGAAGGTTCCAAGCCGTCCTGCCCAGATGATGACCATTATCATGAGTATTATGGAACGAGCATCAATTTTTGGGCTCATTGCAACTGCGATAATAGTCACAGAAATATACGTAATACTGCCGGTTATATCAAAGAATTTTTCGGTTTGAAAAATAAAAGATGGAATAAATATGATCCACTGAATGATAAAGGCAAGGGCTACACAAAAAGCATATAATGGCAACCCCATTACCCAACTGAAACTGTCTTGGCTTCCGGCAATAGCGACACCAACACCTATTAAAATAACGATTGGCAAAGAAATAATTGCCGTAATATCTTCTTTTTTCATTGCATTAATCTTTCCTTGGCTGATGTATGTTTATAATTCATGTATGTTAATAAAAACCATATTAAATTTAAATGAAATAGTAAGAATATGACGAAGAAGATGAGATGGAAGGTTTGATCAACCTGTAGCATAAATCCGGATTTAAGGTATCTGAAATACAGAATCAGCATATAAACATTCTTAGCGATTCCAATACCGAAGAAAACTGAAAGAACAACTGCTGATTCTTTGAGTTTTTTTGGCTCTGCTGGAAGGAATTTGATTAAGAGTATCAATGAAATAAAAAGAATTAATGATTGAGCAACATTAAGTATACTTCTGCTTAATTGTATACTTGAGTTACTGAATAAGTTTTGAATGCCAGACAATCTCATCATGTATTGAAGCACAAAAACAACAATCAGCGCTTTCATCATTACCGCGAGATTCTTATGTGATTTTTCCTGCTTATAGAAATAGTACAAAAACAGTATCACAATTATGCCGACAGCAAACGAAAAAACTTTGCTTACAGCAGAAATAAAGGTACTGCTTATGATTCCTGGATCTAAGAAATATACTAGCTTAAAAAAAGACTCATAGATCAAGGCAGCAATCAGGGCATATGTTACATTTCGTATATTCATAAATGATAGTCTCTTCAATTATTATTCATAAAATAATCGTCTAACCAATTGAGTATTCTTTCACCCGAGATCATTACAGCACCCATCTGACAGTGTTCTTCCGCAGCTTCTTCAGTTGTAAAGAGCATGTATTCTTTATCGCAAGTGAGCACATCAAATAATTGCTTTGCCTGACCTTGCAGGTCATGATCTTGTTCAGAATCGACCACGAGCATTGAGCAGGTTATCTTTTCAGCAATACCTTCTAAATTGTATGGCTTCATCATGAGAAGCAACTCAGATGGAGATTGTGCATGAAAAGTGAACATGCCATTACTAAAAAAAAATTCGAGTTCCACATTATCATTCATTATGTTTAGCATCTGCTTATCGAACTCTTTTCGTGCTTCGGGATCATCCAGCATCTTCTCGGTTCCATAAGGAAATTTGCTTATCATGCTGCCATAGAAATTATAAATTCCTCCATTTGCAATACATACCTGAATACGATCCTCAAACGCTACAGCACGGGGTGCAAAATAACCGCCAAAACTGATACCCATAAGTGCAATATGTTCTTGATAAACCTGGGGTAACGAAAGCGCATAATCCACAACAGGAGTTACAACACTTTCCCAATTCGGTCTGAAAGGAATATGCTGCTCATAGACAACCGAACCTTGTCCCGGTCCTTCGAAAAGAAGACAATTGTATCCTCTTTCTACTGCAAGTTTCCCGATCTCAAAATAGAGTTCCTCGGCAGTACCGTCAAAACCGCTGTGAACGATCAGCACCGGTCTTTCAACCTGTTCGTTATCTGCAAGAAGCAGATAGCCTGGCAAATGAGTATTTTCGAATGGAATATGCACAAATTCAATGGGAAAATCTGAAAATTGCATCGCTTTTTGAAAGCAATCCCTTCTTGTTCGCAATGAAGTTAGTATTCTCTCATCTAAGGGTTTTTTGGAAAGGAAGAAGGCGGCAGTACGATAATAATTTGATGCACGAAAATAGGCTTCTCTTGCACTTATGTTATGACCATTGAGTGAAAATGAATCTGCAGCAGCTTCAAGACGTTCCGCAGTATGATGCCACCGATTAAACCAGCTTTCATGATTTTTCTCCTCTATCTTGTAGGCAGTACTCAGGCATTCACCTACATCTGCTCCGCCCGTACACGAATATCCCATTGTTCGTAGTAATTGAAAGGAATACTGATAATCATCGAAGACGACTTGAATTGCGCTGAGATTGGATACGCCTATAAGAAGTAAGAATAAAATTAAAAATACTCTAATATTTATTTCCATATTATCCTAACAATTTTGTGCCGATCATCCCGACAAGGAATCCAAGTATTGCTCCAAGAGCCGGCTCCCATCGTTTTTCCGCTTTTAAAAGAGGGGCAATATCCTGGAAGATCAGATAGAGGATACCTCCTGCAGCAAAAAGCATGATCCCCTGTGTAAGCTTGACCTGATTAACCAGTAAAAATCTTCCAGCAAGAGCTGCAATAACGCCAAAGAAACTAAGCACAAAGAATATTATCAGTACTTTCTTGGAAGATTGATTACTCTTCCGCAGATCAAAATAAGCATTAAACGATTCGGGTAAATTTTGAAGACCAATAAAAAAAGCAAGGAGCATCCCAAGTCTATGATTATGCATGAATGTTGCTCCGAGTGCAATCGATTCAGGAATAAAATCCATCATCATTGCCATTGTTTGTGCTAATATACCTTTTCTTCTGGCAATGCTTTGATCAAGCAGGAAAAAAGTGATCGCTCCAGCAGCAAATATCACTACCATTCCTATAACGGAGAATGTTTCGATCGCTTTTGGAGTAAGTACAAACGCTATTGCAGCCATCAGAATTCCACCACCAAAAGCAATCGTCCAATGCAGTGTATAAGATTTTATCTCTTTCGAGATAATTTTCTCAAAGATTATAGCAAGCAATCCACCGAAGAATATTGTAATACCTGCAAAAAGTGAGTAAATGATTATTTCCGTAAGCTGTTTCATTGCTGCATATTTGTTAAATAATTCTCAGAAAGTCAATGAAAAAGTCTTTTAAAACTACTAAATAATGAAAGAGAATGATTTTCTTGGCTTCGGTGGTGCTACAATCTTTTAATATCTTAAAGAAATAATTTCTCTGTTGAGTTAAGTTATCTAATTTTTTGTGACATCAGATAATACTTCGCGATTTTGATTGATGATCATCACACGCTCATGGGGATATTCATAAGGTGGATTATCCGGATCATAGGTAAATTCTGTTTCAACATAGGTTGTATAAGAATATTCCACTCTAATCAACCCATCTTCCATTTCTTCTAACGAGAAATCATTCAACTGATAAGAGACATTACTCATATGACCGCTGGCACTTCCCTGGTCACCCAATCTCTCAATTTTTTCGATTTGTTTTCGAATGATGGTTTCGATTTCTTTTTTTGAGATCATATTATTTTACTTATAGTCAATTCCCGGGCAGGGATAGTGAGTTTTTCTCACGAAATAAAGGATAATGATCAAACCTGTTACAAGTAAAGAAACAGCACATTTTATGAGCCAATGTAGTATATTTTCAGGATTGATTATGACATATACTAAGCAATATACGAAAAATCCTCCTCCGACAAGGAATGCAATCAGGTTGAGTGTGAACACAATGTATTTCATATCTGCTTCTCTATGGTAGTACAAGATGAACAGTATCCCTGCTACTAATGTAAAAGTAACGACCAGAACCCATAACGTCGTAATGAATGAATGAAAATTTTGTATATACAAATTCTTTTCCACTCAAATCGTTTGTGCTGCAATAATTATTCAATTCACTGCCAGAAGACGATGCAATGATCTTTCTTATTTTTTCACCAATTTCAGCAAGAAGCAATTCATCCTTTGATGCCTGATATTCTTCAGGCAAACCACCGAGCAGCATATTTCCTTCAACGATCTTACCAGGCATCTCTGTAGCTTTAACCTTTTGTTCATCAAAGAGCATGATCAAGTCATGAAGATTATTAAGTTGAGCTTCCGGTAATTTCGCTATGTCATCAGAAATTCCAGTCATGTAGTCAGCAGCAGTATCGGAAGTAGTTTTCGGTTGATAATACCCGAATACGCTGTCCATTTGTATCTCTTTTGTCTGTTCTCCGGGTACAAATAAAAATCTCATGAGCAGATCGATATAAAATTGATGTGTTGTAGTATCAACTCCTTTTAATTCAAGATAGTCGATAAGTTCAACTTTGCATTTTTCATAGAACTCTACTCTCTTATCAATATCTTTGATTGTACTGGCTGTGTTTATATATCCTTCGTATGCGCGAATCATCTCATCCTGAATTGGAATTATCGATTGTAACACTTCTGCATCTCCGGATTTTATCCATGAAGCAGTAATACTACCCATATCCGGGATCATCGATACAAAGATCATTGTGTTATTGTATGTACTTGTGAAGAATTCTTGATCGAGATGGGTACTTCCGGGTGTTGCAATACTTAGATCTACCAAATATGGAAATTGCCTCTTTGTTATGACTTGATACTGATCACCAAGAGAAAAGCCATCCTCATACACCAATAGTTTTAAATTTACATCGACATTGAACAATTCCTCTATAAAGTTCGTGATCTTTTCCTTGAGGACGACATCTTCTTCTCCAGAATCTATCGTGCAACGCTCTTGTACTATTGCAAATGGTGTTACACACAGTAGATCCGGCATACCAAGCATTGATGAAATATCTGCTTCGTTGCCTATTATAGAGATATTCTCCCAGGGAATAAGTAAATATGTAATAAGTGGTTTGTTTTGCTCAACCATCATGAATTCTACCTGCATAGCCCGAACCTTTGCAAACATGCCAAAACTTTCCAGGCTTTTCCATGATGTCTTTACCTGGACATTATCAACCGAGTTGAATGTAGGAAATAACTTGAGAGCAAGTACAAATAACTGTATCCATGCGATATAATTTATCATATGTTGATATCCTACGTCTTACTATATTTCGATTTATAAGGACCTTTGGGTTCTTTCATATTTTTAGTAAAATCAATTCGAATGCTTGGAAGCACTAATAAATAAGGAATGGGCTTTTTGCACAATTCACGAGCTCCTTCCACACTTCTAACAGGTATCCATTGAAAACACTGATCATCATTACCTTCTTCCCAATCGACCTCTTCGACAAAGTGGTAGAGATAAAGCTGACCGCAGTCTTTGCATTTCATGATCTTCTTAGAATTATGTGATTCCTGTTCAATAATTTCAACTACCTCAAGTGAGTCTCTCAGGTCATTTTTTGAGAGAAACCTTTTAGTCCAGAGATGACAATGACTGCCTTTGATTTGTTCAGTCATTTTTCTTGTGTTTTGTTATATTGTCGGAATCCATCCAGCCGGGACGACCTATTTTCACGAATTTCACTATCCCGTCCTGTAAACATATCTCAAGGTTTTGATCTTCATAATATACATTTCTTAGTTGTAGACTTTGTCCGAAATATTCAAAGTAATCAGTTCCCAGCTCTTCTTCCATCTGTTTGCCGGTTGAGTCGTGACCAATTCCATTGTAAACAGTTTTATATAAAGACTCGTAATACTCCATATTGAAAATACTGTCTAGGCGACTATTTCTGGGAATAATCAAATTCATCAAAAGCGCATTATAATGATGCCAGCGTGAAGTGCCGTATTCATAGAAGAACTTCACGTTGATCGAATCGTCCGAAAAGGCATCAATAGAATAATCAATTTTATAATCCCTGTTCGGAGTAAAGTAGGGATCATTCTGAAAGTTGGGTGAGATGCTCCCTTTATCATTTTTTTTCCACTCCTCAGTAAGTTCCTGCAGTTCACCTTTGAATAACTCTGACATTATGTTATTGTTACATACTACAAAATTTGCATTTGCATCATCCTCGGAAAGTTTCTTTTCAGCTATAAAATTCAAATATACATGTCCAATATTTACCGGTCTATACCATTTTTGTGCCATAAGTTCACCTTGTGATAAAATAAACATTAAGCCATAAAAGATTCTTAATAAATTGTTACGTACTGTTAACATAAATAAATGAATTTGTTACTTTTATTTGTAAAAATATTTACCTCCATTTGCGAACAGACCATTTCTCTAAATACATTTTCAGGATTAACTACAATAGAGTTTTCCAAAGTAATGGAAATAAGATATTAATTTATATTTAGCTGATAATAAATTTGTCTTTGAGACTATTTTGTAATAATAAATTTCTGCGTTTTTATGAATTCACCTTCTATGATTAGTTTATAAAAATAAATTCCTGAAGGTAAATCATTACCATCATCATCAATACCTCTCCAGTTAAAACTGATTTCCTGATTCTTCTGAACATTTTCATCATACAATGTTTTTATGAGTTGACCTCTTATATTGAATACACTCAACTTTAGCGATCCTTGTTTCGGAGGAATAATAGTAAGGGATATGTTATTAGATTTAGGGCCGAATGGATTAGGAATACTCTGAAAAATATTGATACTTGATGATTCTTCTCCCGCTTCTGGAGGTTGATTCACAGGTAAATCAATATTATCTGTATCTGTTGCAACCACTGGAATGTACTTAATTATATCATTGGATTGATATTGTTGACCAATCATTAAATTCTCATAAAAAGAAAGTTCAGAAAATCCAGTAATATCCAGAATTTTTAATTTTATATGTAAATACTGAGTTGGTGTTGTGGATAACATGTTAGCTTGATTAGGATTTGTAGGAAAATTATAGACTGTTGTAATAGCAGCACATGATGAAGTATTATCTGTTATATTAATGATTTCATATAAAGGTGCTCCTGGTGCTAGTTCCCCATTAATCAGCTGACCTTTTTCAACGACAATATTGTCCGTTGAACAAACATTTTCACCAAAGGATTCAGTGCTATAAAAAAAATAGACCATTCCAGAACCAAAGTAACTATCTTCGCCAGAAGTATATGCTACGACATCAAATGAATAATACTGCTCTGAGTTTTCTTCAATGACTTGTCCATTCTCAAATTCAAAAGTAATACCAACATCTTTGGTCTGAGCATAAGCTATAATACTTATAAAAATAAAAAACAAAACAAATAT
>JAFGDR010000064.1 GCA_016932035.1 Candidatus Cloacimonadota bacterium | reverse complement strand
TGACAAAGTAATTTATTTTTCTTTTAAATTAACAGAATTTTAAAAAAGTAAATAATAATGGGCAATATATAAATATGATAACTAAAAAAAAAGATATGAAAGGAAAAAGAATGAAAAAAGTAATAATATTTGTTTCATTTCTATTCATTGCATCACTTTGTTTTGGTGACAATATGGTTGATAATCCTGGTTTCGAAAATTGGACTGCTGGCTCACCTGACGATTGGACCACTTCAGGAGGAAGTATAACATTAACTCAAAATACAACAAACGTTCATAGTGGTTCATCAAGTTGTGAAGTAACCTGGACATCAACTTCTAACCAAGACTTACGTTCAAATACTTTTTCGGTAACGGGTGGAGCTGCAATTAATGCTTCTGTTTGGATTTATGATAATGATGCAGGTGGACGAGCTAGATTGAGTATCTGTTATAACGGTCCTTCAGGTGGATATAATTATTATGGTAGTTACAGTGTAGACCAAGATTCTTGGCAGGAAATATCTTACAGCGGTAATGTTGGTCCTGACTATACAACAGCATATATGCAAATTAGATTTTATGATGTATCTCCATTCCCAGGATCTGCAACAGTACTTGTTGACGATGTTTCTTTTGAACCTCAAAGCACTAGTGCCCTCGCAATAAGCAATGTTGGTCGTGAATATACTGTTCCAACAGCTGCCCAGTCTTGTGACATTACATGTGATATCACTGGTGGCACACCTCCTTATAATGCTGTTATAAAATGGTTCTGGGAAGGTGCAGCTCAGTCAGATATATCTATGTCTTCTGCTGGTGATGATTCATATAGTGGTACAATTGTAGCTCAAAACGATGGTGAATGTGTCTCATATTACATCGATGTTACTGATAATGCAAAAGCAAATGTCACAAGTTCTACATATGGCCTATTCTGGGGAACAAGTCCAATTTCTAATGCAGCTGGTGATATTCGTGAAGTTGATGGTAGTGGTGTATTAGTATATAATGATTATTATGCTAGAATTACTGGTATCGCAACAGTTGCTAGTGGTGTTTTTTCTACCTCTAATCTGGATGTTTATCTTCAAGATTCTTATGGCGGTATAAATCTATTTAAGTATGGCATAGAATCAATAACTGCAGGAAACAGTTACACTGCTGTAGGTTATTTAGACCAATATAATGGTAAAGCAGAATTAATCCCTGGTGGCGCTTCAGATATAACTGATAACGGTGCAGGAACAATGCCAGCTCCAGCAATAATTACTATAGCTCAATTCTTAGCAAATCCTGAGTATTATGAAGGAATGCTAATCGGCATACAACATCTTGACAAAGTAGATGGAACATGGGGAGGTAATGAGAACCTTACAATGAATGATGGGGGGATTGATGATCTTACTCTTAGAATCGATGGCGATACGGACATTGATGAAAACCCTGAACCCACATGGCCACAAGATGTAGTTGCAATCGCTTCGCAATATGATTATTCTTCTCCTTATGATTCTGGTTATCAAATCTTCCCACGTGCATTTTCAGATTTCTATCCTGATGGCACACTTCCAGTCGAACTTTCTTCTTTCACTGCTGTTTATGCAAACGACTACGTTACTATCCAGTGGGCAACTGCCTCAGAAACAGACGTTATCGGTTTCAATATTTATCGTTCCTACGATAATAATATCGATAACTCTGAGAGAGTAAATATTTCATTGATTCCAGGACATGGAACGACAACTCAGCCCCATGAATATTCATTCATTGACGAAACAGCTGATGCATTATATACAACATATTACTACTGGCTCGAATCAGTAAATTATGGTGGCACAACCGACGTATACGGTTCAATTCAGTACGATCCGGTTGACGTCGATGGTGACGGACAGCTTAACACCGTTGTTCATTCATTCCTCAATGATGTCTTCCCGAATCCTGTGAGCGTTGGTCAGAATGTGACCTTCGACTTCATGATCGGTGGACTTGAAGGAACACTGCGTCCTGTTTCTCTGAAGATCTATGATATCACGGGTAAGCTGGTACAGGAAGTCATTAATGAAGATATGATGGTTCATGATTATTCCAGAAATTGGCATGTGAACGATCTTGCCAATGGTGTATATTTCTATCAGCTTAAGACCGAAAACTATCAGGAAACAAAGAAACTCGTTATTCAATAAACATAATCGCACAACGAATACAAATCCTGGTGACCGAAATGGTTGCCAGGATTTTTTTTATTAAAGCACTCTAATCAGGCAGATATTCGCTGTTTATTTCACAAAATTATGTTTTAAATATATCATGGTCAATTCTGGGAATTGCCCCAGTCGATCAAATCGTAAGCTGGTTGAATTATCCAATCTTCAATCAATATTCATTATTCCCTATTCACCATGTTCTGAACTCCATCTGCCAAATGGCGATGAAGTCCAGTCCATCAGAAATTAAACAACCGTCAGGGGGTGGTCTCTGACGGTTCTTAATTTTACTTTGGGTATTTTGCGTCTTCTCAGCGATCTCTGCGTGGAAGCATTGTCTTGAGTGCTCTACGTAAAACTATGTTAATGTAGCCACCATCAAAGCTTCGATCGTCCACAATCGATTTTCTGCCTGGTCAAAGACTTTTGAGAACCTGCTTTCGAATACATCGTCTTCGACCTCACAAATATCAGGATATTTTTGTGCAACACCTGTTTTCAGGTTATGAAATGATGGAAGGCAATGCAGGAATATCACATTCTCCTTCTTCGTCATTTTCAACATATTCATGGTTATTTTATAGGGCTTCAGTACATTGATTCGCTCGGGTATCTTATCTTCTTCTCCCATCGAAGCCCAGATATCGGTGTAGATAACATCACACTTTGTTACACCCTTTTCAATTGAGTCCGTGACCGTAATACGAGCACCGCTTGCTTCAGCATATTTTTTACATTCATCCACGAGTTTAGGATCCGGAAAAAGGACTTTTGGTGCAACAATACGAAAATCCATCCCGATCTTTGCAGCGCCGATCATGAGAGAATTTGCAACATTATTCCTGCCATCGCCAACATAGGCAAATGTTATATCTTCAAGAGAACCAAGCTCCTCTTTCACGGTCATGAAATCAGCTAAAATTTGTGTTGGATGGTAAAGATCGGTCAATCCATTCCATACAGGTACACCAGAATATTCTGCAAGTAATTCAACACTTTTCTGTTTGAATCCACGGAATTCGATCGCATCGAACATTCTTCCGAGTACTCTTGCTGTATCCTCGATCGTCTCTTTACCGCCAAGTTGAATATCATTCTTTCCCAAATATTCCGTGTGAGCCCCTTCATTGACCGCAGCGGTTACAAATGCACAGCGTGTTCTTGTGGAGCTTTTCTCAAAAAGAAGTGCTATATTCTTCCCTTCGAGTTTTTTCTTTAATGTGCCATGTGCTTTATGTTCCTTGAGTTCAAGTGCATAATTAATAAGATGAAGGATCTCCTGTTTTGAATAATCCTTCAATGTTAACAGACTTCTTCCTTTCAAATTTACAGTCATGTATCCTCCGCTTTCTAATGTTCTGTTACAATGCCTGCCCGAACAAGATCGTGCATGTGAAGCATAGCGATTGGTTTATGTTCTTCGTCAACCACAGGTATCATGGTTATAGAATAAGTTTCCATAGTCTCAAGAGCTTTGATGCCCGATGTTTCAGGTGTAATCGATTTTGGATTTTTGGTCATGAGAAGCTGAACTTTTTCATGAAACGGGCTTTCAAAGTTCTGAAAGATCCTACGCAGATCACCATCAGTAATAATTCCAGTCAGTTTTCCATACTTATCAATAATACTTACGCAACCCAATCCCTTCGATGTCATAATAAGTATGGCTTCTTTGAGTGTTGCACTTTCTTGAATGACCGGGTTCTCTCCTCCTGTATGCATAAGATCATTTACTGCAAGCAGAAGACGTTTTCCGATCGAACCGCCCGGGTGAAGCAATGCATAATCCTCCTGACAGAATTTCTTCTCCTGCAAAATGATCGTTGCAAGCGCATTTCCCATTGCCAATGCAGTTGTCGTACTTGCCATAGGGACGAGTCCTAGAGGTTCGAATTCCTTTGGCACACCGATATCAATGACCACATCACTCATCTTCGCAGTTGTCGAATGAGTATTGCCCGTTAGTGAGATCACAGGTATATTTTTGTTCTTAAAATAAGGTATGATCTCGACTAGTTCAGACGTTTCACCGCTATTTGAAATGATCATGACAACATCTTTTTCATCAACCATACCAAGATCGCCATGAATTGCTTCTGCCGGATGGAGAAAGATGGATGGTGTTCCGGTACTTGCAAACGTGGCAGAGATCTTTCTTCCAATTATACCTGTTTTACCCATTCCAGTAATGACAATCTTTCCTTTACAATGAAGGATCAGTTCCAGTGCTCTGTCGGCAGTATAATCAACCTTATCAGCTATGACTCTTACTGCCTGAGCTTCTTTATGTAAAATATCTTTAATCTCTTGCTGTTTTTTCATGAGAACCTCTTATTTGTTCAGAGCTATTCCACATGAATTTAAACGTCAAATTTTGCAGCACTTTTCTCTTGACACACATCACGACGGCATACCGATTCAATGCATAATCTATTGGAGTTTATTGATGAAAGAAAAGATTTTCTTTATTTTATTCATTCTTCTTATGATAACATCTTTTTGTTGGTCATTGCATCTCAATGAATTCGAACACATTGTTCAGGATGATGATTCAGAGATTGAAAATTATTATTTAGATAATGGAATATATATGGTCAGGTGTGACAGTCATACATGCGAAGGGAATTCATTGTTCAGAACAGCTTCCGGTTACCTCACAATGATAACTCTTGAGGATAACGTGCCCTCAGTTCTGAGACTCTATAAAAATGATGGCATGCTTCTGTTCAAGGAATCTTATAAGAAAATCATTAATCTAATACTTTCAGAAAATAAGCAGTATTTTGCTTTCTTTGATGGAAAAGATCTTGTTGTTTTTGATGACAATGCTTCCCAGGCTGAACGCTTTGCAGGTTCAGTTGTTTTTGCCATAGACAATGAGGGTAACCCAGCTTATTTTGATGATGCTGATGATTGTTTCAACTACAAAGACATTTCTATACAGATGGATGAGTATCCACTTTCTACACACTTCTTAAATGATAAACCTCTCATTAGAACAAGACATCATATCTACACTATACGTGAAAAATATCTTGTATCAATGTATTCTACGACCAATACGTTGTTTGAAATCCATATACAAGATGGAGAGTTATATTTTGTTGAAAGATCAGAAATTGCAGAAGGATTTCACTTTTCGCTCAAGAGATTCAACGATAATGCGTCGATAGTTACTTTAGATGGCATCGATTTTCCTTTATCCCGAACAAAGAGCCATGAAACGATCATTGCACCACTCAATCATCCAACGATATCATATCCGTTCCCGATCGGCAACAGCTATGGTGAGATCCAGCAGTATGGCGGCTCTCCCTATCTTCATCCCGGGGTTGATTTTTTAGGAAGTGACTATGAAAACGTATATGCAGTAAAATCGGGGTACATTAAAGCAATTTTAACAACAGGTGGTTCAGCATACTGGCGCATAGGTATCTCCAATGAAAATACTGCAGCAGAGTCTGAGGGTTATCTCTATGCACATCTCAACCAGAATTCGATCCCTTATATTGTAGGTGATTCAGTTCAAGCTGGTGATGTTCTTGGTACTCTTTATCCATGGGCTGTCTATGATTTTACTCATATTCACTTTGGGCGCATTACCTGCTCTGGCGCAACGTGGTATGGTAATTGGTGGACCACTGACAATCCTCTCGTTGATATGCCGAATGTCCTCGATACAATTCCTCCTGTTTTTGAAAATGCTTATGGATCAGACCTGTTTGCTTTCCGAACCGAGAGCGGCACCTATCTTGATCCTGACGAACTCATTGGAGAAATAGATATTATCGCAAAATGTCATGACATCATAAATGCAAACTGGCGAGTCGATGTATGGGATATCATGTTCAAACTCCACCCAGCCTCAAATCCAAATGCAACGATCTATGAACGTTTCTCATTTGCTTATGATATGCCTTTGGATACCTATATCAGTGGCATGTATGATAATATGGTCTTATATACGATATATTCCAGAGATCCATATTGCTATTCGATCGGTGATTATACCAACCGGGAGTATTATCATATCATCACAAACTCAAATGGAGATTCGGTGATCACTGAGCAAGACCAGTATGAAAATCTTGATACAAGTCAGTTCCCTGACGGACAGTATATTCTCGAAGTAATTACTCGAGACTGCTCCTTAAACGAAACTTCAGCATATATGAGCATCACAATTGATAATGTTTCTATCGATGACGAAGAACAACATGAGAATCAAAAACTAACAATACATCCCAATCCGTGTCATCTTGCTGCCAATGATGATATATGCATTTCATTTACCAGTAAAAAAATATCTCAATCACAATATGTAATGATCTATAATTCAAAGGGTCAGTATGTAAGAAAAATATCATTTCAAGAAGCACTTGACGGATTCGTAGAAATTTTTTGGAATGGTTATGATGAACAAGGAACACCTGTACAAAGCGGCATATACTTCATTGCAGTTGTTCAAGGCCAGAACATCACAGATTTAAGAAAGGTCATTATTTTACGATAATGATAGTTGTGAGTTTCTTAAATAGGTCACTTTGAATTTTAACAGTCATAAAACTACTCTCCAAAAACAGGAGGTAACATGAAAAAAGATGACTTTTTGCATGATCGTCTTTTCCAGATCCTCTTTCTGGCATTACTGACTCACCGGAAGGTTAAACCTCTGAGTCGTTGGGAAAAGCCGTTGAGTTCTCAAGAAAATGATGTATTGAAAAAGTTCGATCTTAAGACAGAATCCGTTGCCCGGTATTGTGAGAATGGAGATAGGATCAGAGAATTTATTTTCAGCAGAAATTCAAATCGTATTCATGCATATCTGCGCACTTTTGATAACACTTCTTTAAGACTTTCACCAGCACATAGAAAGATTGAAGGATTTCTTTTTGGATATCCTTCGTGCTGTGTTGAAAATTTTATTCATAATGGATACACACCCAATAAGTATATTGATAAAGAGCAAAAGCTCCTTTTCCACTGGATCTGCCCCGATTGTCGCATCTCGCCATCCTTATTCCCGGTTTATAGGTCAATTTTTGACGAATGTCAGGAATTATACAAAACATTATCTGGTGATGCGAACCAGCAAATAATAAGGTCATTCATCAGAAAAGCACTCCCCTACGCTGCCGCAGCATTTTTTTCTCTCGGTTTTCTTTCAACGCTTCATGCAGATAACCATTGGATTCCCGTACCTGAAGATGATGATTTTGATTACATGAAAAACTGCGAAGAGCTGATAACCGGTATTTTTCCGAGTGGTGAGTCAAACACCATAGCGCAACATTACAAAACACTGATTGACGGTCTTCCTATTGGTGTTACTCCAAATTCGTTGTATGTGATCGAACATCCAACATATGGATATTACAATTGTCCTATATGCGGAGAAGCTTATAATATGGGTCATGTGACCGTTCATAACCCGATGCATGATCTGCAGATCGAAATTCCCTATATGGCACTTCATTTTATGGACCATGGTTCTTTTTCATATATCATAGAAGATGATACAACCCGTATCGATATTGCTTTGCTTTCAAAAATCCTTGCTCCCCTCGACATACTTCATCATGCCCTTGCAACACCGAATGACTACGATAATGATGGATTGAACGATACTGCTGAAGCATACTTTGATATGGATTTTGATAATCCTTACACCCACGATATCGGTATTGATGACGGACATCAGATCGCCCAGGCACTTATTGAAAGAATATCTTCGCTTCCCGTCGTTTCATCAGGCTCGAATCCGCCTTCAGATTCGATCTACATCGAGCCGCAACTTGTATGGGGTCAGGAAGATTGCATCATCTGCGGACGTACTCAGAATATGGGTATGGCTGTGATACACAATCCTTTGCAGGGCACTTCGATGACAATACCTTTCATAGCTCTTCATTACATGTCACATGGAAGATTTGTGTATGATGGCACGACCAACCAGGGCGAAATCGAGCCTATCGAACTTTGCGTGCTTCTTGATCTGGATCTTACAGCAATCAATGATCTGCCTGAGATCGCTGCAAAATTCGGTTATACTGTTGTAAACTTCCCCAATCCTTTTGATACAAAGATTATCAGTTCAACACTAATCTCTATCGAGTTTTCTAGAAAAAATTCACATCACATTATTATTCCAGATAACATTGGCATTTACTCAATAAAAGGTGAGTTTATCAAAAACATTGAAACACATGAACCAACTGATTACGGCTTTACTGTGTACTGGGATGGCACAAATAGCACTGGGACGAACATGCCCTCAGGAATTTACATTCTCAAAGCCAATATAAATCAAACAGATGAGGTGTTCAAGAAGATATTATTGATACGTTAATGATGATAGTTGAGGTTCTCTATTCACACGATTGAGCAGAAAAAGGATAAAGCAATCTTAGTAGGATTGCAAACAGAAGACAAATCGTCCTATGATGTGGAAGAATC
This sequence comes from Candidatus Cloacimonadota bacterium, assembly GCA_016932035.1. NCBI lineage: Bacteria > Pseudomonadati > Candidatus Cloacimonadota > Candidatus Cloacimonadota bacterium. Next base: position 41,833 of record JAFGDR010000064.1, on the reverse strand, counting down.
CCTTCAGGAGCTTGCACATCTCGCGCGTACAGCAAATGTTTCAGTCATATCACAAGAGACACAGATACGCCCGAAACCACATCCTGCTTACTATATCGGATCGGGAAAAGCCACCCAGATAGGAAAACGTGCAAAGCAGGAAGATGCAAACATCATTATTTTTGATGACAACCTTACACCATCACAGGACAGGAATCTCTCAAAAGTAACTAAGAAAAGGATCATCGACCGATCTCAACTCATCCTCGACATCTTTGCTCAACATGCCCAGACCAGGCAGAGTAAGCTGCAAGTTGAACTCGCTCAATTACAATATAATCTTTCTCACCTTAAAGGACAATGGACACACCTATCACGTATTGAAGGTGGCATAGGCTTTCGTGGACCGGGTGAGAAGCAGCTTGAGATAGACCGCAGGCGAATCAATGATAGAATTGCACATCTCAAAGCAAAACTGATCGGAATCGAAAAGATCACTGAGACAAAGAGGAAAAACCGAAAAGATGTGTTCTCAGTAAGTCTGGTTGGCTATACAAATGCCGGTAAAAGTACGGTTTTAAATAGACTTACCTCTTCGCATCTCTATACTGCAGACCAGCTTTTTGCAACTCTGGAAACAACAACCCGGGCAAAAAAACTCCAAACAAATGAACAGGTTGTCATCTCAGACACGATCGGTTTCATAAGAAAGATCCCTCCCTATCTTATTGCTTCATTTCATGCAACGCTTCAGGAAGTAGTCTATGCTGACCTCCTTCTCCACATTATAGACATCTCACATCCAAAATTATATGAATACATGGAAACGGTCTTTCATACACTTAAAGAAATCAATGCAGATCAAAATAATATGATCATAATCTTCAATAAGATCGACCTTCTTCCACAGCAACAATATTTGTTTATTAAAAAGACACTCCGACTCGAATATCCGGATGCGCTCTTCATTTCTGCTCGAACCGGTGAAAATTTCAAAGAAATCGAACAGACTATCTCAAGGGTTCTGGCACATAGCAAGAAAGAAATTGTACTCAAAATTCCAAACACTGATCAAAAATTCATCTCGTTTCTGTTTGATAATGCTGAAATACTGGAAAAACGTTATAATAATGACTCTGTTCGATTGCGTATCAGCATTCCTCATGACATTTACACAAAAAAATTTTCCATGCTTAGAAAATATGTAATTAAGAATAAACGGATGGCGAAGAGGAAATGAGCTCAAAAAAAAGCACCTGAAAAATCAGATGCTTTTGAATTTTGTTTCAAATATTCTTTTATTCGTTCGCTAACCGCAAAGGCATAAGCAGGAAGAGATTCTTCTGGTCTTCAGGATATTCAATATTATAAAAAATGCAGGGATCGAGTGAATTCTCAAATTTGATCTGAACAGTTTTTGTGTCCACGAGTTGAAGGATTTCAATCAAATATTTATAATTAAAGCCAATCTGGAATTTTTCAAAATCGGATCCAATTTCCAGAACTTCTTCAGCCGATCCTTTGTCGATATCTTCAGAATGAATCTTAAGCTGGTTTTTTGTAAAGTTGAACACAACCTTGAAATTATCTTCTGATGCGAGCAAGGATACACGCTGGATGGCTTTTATGAGGGGCTCCACTTCTATTTCGATGATCTTGGAATTATCGTAAGGAATGACTGCTTCATAGTCTGGATAATTCGCTTCGATCAAGCGGGAGTAGATTTTATAGGAATCATATTCGAAGCTGATTGCACTTTCTTCGGGTAATATCTTGATCTTTGGTTGGTCAGCATGGATGATCCGGCGAACAAGATTCACTCCCTTTATGGGCATAATAATATCTATCTTATCCGTATCAAGATTCAATGCTGTTTCAAATTTACCTAACCGTTTACCATCTGTGGCAACCATCTTCTGTTTCTTTGCATCAAGCTCCCAGAGGATACCTGAAAATGCAGGTCTGCCGATGTGCTCGGATACTGCAAAGGATGTCTTTTCTACGAGTCTGGAGAAAAGTCCTGCATCCATGGTAAAACTATTTTCCCATTCTCTGTCCGGGATTTCCGGGAAATCTTCAGGATCTGCAAAGATCAAGCTGAACTCACTATTCTGACACTTAATATTGAGCATTTTATTATCCAGCTCACATTGGATATCATCATCAGGAAGTGCACGTATAATATCTGTAAAATTCTTAGCTGGAATTGCTATCTTACCTGATTCCAATACATTGCATTCAATTTCCGTTACTGCTGACACCTCAAGATCAGTTGATGCAAGACGTATGCTTCCCTTTTCACCATTTGCTTCAAGTAAAATATTGGTAAGTATCTGAAGCGGATTTCTTACAGGTACAATGCTGTTGATGAACTGAACTTTCTGTAAAATTTGATTTCTATGAACATTAAACTTCATGTGTAACCCCGAAAATTGTTTTAGTAAAAAAAAGCAAGGGGCTAGCCCCTTGCTCATATAAAATGGTTCTTATTTGACTGCTTCTTTAAGTTTTTTACCCGCTTTAAATTTGGGAACTTTAGTAGCAGGGATTTGAATCTTTTGACCGGTTGCTGGGTTAAGACCGGTGCGTGCAGCTCTTTTAGCTACACTGAATGTTCCAAATCCGACCATGGTGATCTTGTCACCCTTTTCAAGTCCTAATTTGATGCTATCAAATACAGAATTAACAGCGTCACCTGCTTTCTTCTTAGAAATGTTTGCATCCATAGCAACTTTCTCAATTAACTCTTGTTTTGTCATATGTGCCTCCGCAACATTTTTTGCTATATGCTCGCCATAAGTTACTGTCATTACTTAGTCTGTCAATTTTTTTTACTAAAAATTCCATAAAATTCCTACTTGGCAACTCCCCGTTCAGAATTTTCGACAAATTCAATGAAATGCTTTACCTCAGTGATCATTTCAACTTCTGCTCTGATTTTTTCCAAAGCTTGGGTAGTGTTCAAATTTGAGTTATAGAAAATTTTATACAATTTCTTAAGCGTTGATCTTGTCTCAGCAGAGAAATTATTTCGCATCAGTCCGATAGAATTCAAACCAACTGTTTTGTAAGGGACACTTGCTCCGCGCGTGTATGGAGCAATATCCTGACCTACGCGCGAAAACCCTCCAATAAAGGAATAACAGCCAATATGCACAAATTGATGGATAGGTGTAATACCACCGATCGTTGCATTATGTTCAATAAGAACATGCCCTGCAAGATTAACGCTATTTGCAAGGATCACCCGATCACCAATCTGACAATCATGGGCAACATGGGTATAGGTCATAAGAAGGCAGTTATTCCCAACTTTCGTTGGATGATCAACATTTGTCGATCTGTTCACTGTTGCAAATTCTCGTATTGTTGTGTACTCACCGATCTCTACAGCTGTGTCTTCACCTGCATACTTCAGATCTTGAGGTTCGGTGCCGATGACAGCAGAATGAAAAATTCTGCACCCTTTTCCGATTAAAGTACGACCATCTATTACCACGTTCGATGCTACTTTGACCCCATCATAGAGAATGACTTTGGGGCCGATAATTGAAAAAGGTCCGATCTCAACATCGTTTCCGAGTTGAGCTTTTTTATCAACTATTGCTGTTGGATGTATTATTTGACTCATTGTTCTTGATTAATTTTGCTTTAAGTTCGCCTTCGCATACTAACTGACCATCAACATATGCTTTACCTTCTATAAGATGTACACCAAAACGTGACCGAACAAGTCGCATATGGAATTCCAATCTATCTCCGGGAAGGACGAGTTTCCTAAACTTCACCTTATCGATTGCTAGAAAATATGCCACAAAATCGCGTGGATCGGGACATTCGTTAAGAACGAGAATACCTCCTGTTTGAACCATCGCTTCAACAATGAGCACACCGGGCATAACGGGATGGCCGGGGAAATGTCCCTGGAAAAAGGGTTCATTTGTTGTTACATTCTTTATCCCGACGATTGAATCACCCGGATTGTACTCTACGATCTTATCAACAAGAAGGAATGGATATCGATGAGGAAGAATTCTCTGAATAGCTTCATTGTCAAATACAACACCTTTTACTTCTTTCTTCTGATATTTTGCTTGCAATATCTCATTTTCATATTGCTGCTTTATCTTCTTAATCAGCTCGATGTTCGTTTTGTGCCCTGAACGTGCTGCAAGAATATGACCTTTGACCGATATACCCAGAAGCGCAAGATCACCGATCAGATCGACGACTTTATGCCTCACAAATTCATTATAATAGCGCAAGGGAGTTGCATTAAGCAATTTATACTCATTCAGCTTGATCTCATCTTTCATATTGAACAGCACCTGCAATTCTTCCAGATCTTTCTTTGAAAGACTTTCATCACCGATCACAAGCGCATTGTTCAGACTACCGCCTTTGATGAGTCCGGCTGCACGAAGCTGTTTGATGTCATTTATAAAGCAGAATGTGCGTGCGGATGCAAATCCTTTTTCATATTCATCTTTGAGAGATACCATTGAAGTATATTGAGGTTTCAGGTTCGGATGATCGAAATCTATAAAGAAGGTTATCTTCAAAGACTCGGAGGGAACTACAACGACATCGACATTTCTTTCCGGAACAGAAAAGGATAAGGGTTTTTTAATTTCAAGATATTTACGTTCTGCATTTTGTTCGACGATGCCGCATTTTTTCAATGCTTTGACAAATTCAATCGCACTTCCATCAGCAACGGGTATTTCTTCTCCATCAACCTCAACAATAATATTATCAATTTCAAGACCTTTTATCGCTGAAAGTACATGCTCGATCGTTGCGACAGTCGCCTCTTTGATGCCGATATTCGTTCCTCTGTCCAGGCTTTGGACATGCTGCATATCAGCAGGAATTTCAGGATTTCCGGGAAGATCAGTTCTTCGAAAGATGATCCCTGTATTTTCCGGGGCAGGTTTGAACGTGATCGTGCTGATCGTGCCGGTATGAAGTCCAATGCCCGTATAACTTATTGAACCATTGATCGTCTGTTGATTTTCATGTATATACATTATTTTTCTTCCTTCTTTTTCAATTGATGGAAGTATTTTCGCATATCTGGTAATTCTTTCAGCGAAGCGAGTATCCTCCGTTGCAGTCCAACATCCATAGCAGGATAGCCGAGTACGATCTTATCATCGGGAATGTCATTCGGTACACCGGATTGAGCACCGATTTTTACGTTATTTCCAACATTGACATGATCTGCAATCCCGACTTGTCCGGCAAATATACAGTTATCTCCAACTTTTGAACTGCCTGCGATACCGACTTGAGAGCAAAGTATTGAATAATTTCCAACTTGTACATTATGAGCGATCTGAACAAGATTGTCTATCTTCGATCCCTTTTTGATGACTGTATCACCCAGCGCACCTCTGTCGACAGTTACATTTGCTCCGATCTCGACATCATCTTCAATAACAACTCTTCCTATCTGCGGAATTTTCTGATGCTTTGAACCGTCCCAGATATACCCAAATCCGTCAGATCCAATAACACTTCCAGCATGAATTCTCACATAGCTGCCTATGACAACCTCTTTGTAGATCGTCACACCGGGAAAGAAAGAACATCTATCACCGATTGTTACATCTTCTTTAATGACAACATTCTCTTGTATGGCATTGTATTCGCCCAGCACAACATTCTTCCCGATCACAACATTTGCAGCGACAATAATATTGTCCGGTATTTTGATTGAAGGATCAATATATGCCGAAGGATGAATGTCTCTTCCTTTGATAGGTTTTTGGGTTGAGTGAAGAAAGAATGCGACAATCCTCAAAAAAGAAAAATAGGGTTTTGGGCTGAGTATATAATTCCTGTCTGGCAAATTTTCTCTATCAAGTTCAGCGGGAATAATAAAAACACCTGCTTCTGACGACTGGAATTCTTTCTCAAATTTGGGATCCTGAAAAAAAACAACTGTCTGAGCATCTGCTTCATCAAGCGATGCAACTGCATTGCATAAGCAGTCACTGACCTTTATCAACTTCCCTTGAGCAATTTCAGCAAGCTTTTCAAGAGAAAGTTCTATGGAGAAACGCTTCATTCGTTGGTTAGATTTTCTTCAGGTGCAGGTGTATTGATGTTAAGTTTCTCAATGACCGCAGCCGTGATGTCGATATCCTCGTTCTTTATATAGAGCACAACTTCACCCTGCATCGTATTAAGTACAATATCAAGCCCGTTCTCTTCTGCCACTTCGTTAATTGCTGTTACGATCTTTTCACTGATAGGTGCAAGAAGCTCCATTTGTCGTTCTATCGCCTTGTTACGATATTCGTTTGCAAGATTATAGAAATCTGTTTCTTTCTGGTCTATTTCTTTAAGTTTTTGATCGCGACGTTCTTTTGATACGATTGGGGGAAGATTCTCATATTCATTTTTCAGTCGGGTGATCTCAGCTTCTTTTTCATCGAGATCCTTTTCCCACTGATCTGATTCCTGGTAGAACTGCTGTTCAGCAACATTCTTTTCTTCGAAATCGTTATAAACCTTATCGACGTCGATAACGCCGATCTTTTGAGCTGCCGATGCCAACACAGGCATCAGAATCACAAACATCGCAATGATGATTACTTTGAACTTCATGATATCATCTCCTTGTAATATAAAATTTATTTAGAAAGTTGATCCAAACTGGAAGTGGAACTGCCACTTGTTGTTTGTTTTTCTGTCGAGTCCATAGGCATAGTCAAAACCTAGCAGTCCCATTGGGGACATGATGCGCACGCCCATTCCTATACCCTTTTTTAATTTTTGAACATTTATTTCAGATAGAAAATTATAAGAATTTCCCGCATCCAGGAACATGACACCGATGATCTGGTCGCCTGAGATCGGGAAGGTAATTTCAGTTGAAGTGATGAATTCAGCTTTACCACCATCTTCATCTTCCGGAACAACACTATTATCAGGATAGCCGCGAATACCGTCAGCACCTGTTCCGCCCGGGTAAAAAAGCTCATCAAGAGGTACTTCTTTCGTGTCACCAAATGCTTTGACATATCCCACACGCCAACGTGTGCCAAGAGAAAATTTCCAGAAGAGCTTCAGATACCAATTTGTCTGGATAATCTCTTTAATATAATCTTCGCTTCCCCCAAGGGGACCGCCAGCCAGTCCTGTATATGAGCGGACAAGTGAACCTTCGCTGGGTCTGAACACATTATCCCTGTCATCCCTTTCGAGTGTAAGAAATGCTGTGCTCGTGAGTATTTTTCCTTTATCGACCAGAGCTTGCAATGATGACGACACATCACCATTTTCATCAAGAATGCTGTACTGTTTCTGAGTTATAGAATAACCTGTCGTGATCTTTGAATAATTTACCCAGGGGATTTTTGTTCCAATACGGAAACCTCCGCCGGATTCAACCACTTTATAATTATAACTATCCCAGTTGTTTCTCTGGTGATAGACATCCAAACCAAGAAGCATATTCGTATCATAAAAATATGGATTGGTAAAACTGATGTCGTATTCTTGCTTTTTACCACTGAATTCCCATGTTAATTTTAAACCCCATGCTTTTCCAAAAAGATTATTATGTGAAAATGAGAGAAATCCAGTCAGCTTGTCTTCTTCGTCATAGTTCACACCCATATTGGCTGTACCGGATTCTTTATCTTCAAGCTGAAAGATGAGATCAATATCTCCATCATCATTGATCGGCTGATAGTCCAGCCCGATATTCGGCTCGAAGAAACCGAGGTTATAGATGTTTCTCTGGCTTTGAATAAGGAGTGACTGCCGGAAGTAATCACCTGGAACAATTGCCAGCTGACGCCGGATGATCTTTTCCTTAGTCTTTTTGTTGCCTTCAATATATATCTGCCTGACCTTTGCACGGTTATTTTCCTGTACAAAGATATTGATGTTTACCTCATCAGCTTTAGGATTGATCTGGGGTGAAACCGTTGAATAAATATATCCCTCCTCATAATACATTGACCGGATGGTATTGAGCTTCTCATCAAACTCTTCCCGGTCAAAGATCTGGTTATCATCGAACTTGAGCTGGTCAAGGAGTATCTCTTTGCTGAACAGTGTATTGCCCTCGATTGATATAGCGCCAATACGATATTGGTTACCTTCATAGAGATTTATCGTAAGATAAAGCTGTCCCTTTTCATCGTATCTTGGTTCCCACCCGATGATCGTTGCGTCAATGTATCCTTTAGAATTATAATAGTTAATGACACGGTCGAGATCCTCATCGAATTTCTGCTGATCGAATTCACCTGAACGAAGAAAACCGCTCTTCTTGGTCTTGATGACCCTGCGAAGCTTCTTTGTGGTTACCTGGTCGTTCCCGGTAAAATTGATCTCTCTGATGACGACCTTATACCCTTCATTAATAACGATCGACAGGTCTATCCTGTTTTTTACAGCAGGTTCATCACTGAAATTGACTGCTGCAAGCCGATATCCTTTGGAATAATACAGATCAAGGATCTTATTCCTGATCTCAAGCTCGCGTTCACCTGACCAATAATCACCGCGAACAAGCCGGAACTGCTTTTTGATATCATCAAGCTTGATCTTTTTATTACCGGTAATTTCCCAGTCCTGTACAATGGGATATTCTGAAACCTGTATGATGACCTTAACACCCTTTTCATCCTGGACTTTATCTACATTAATGTCGTCGAAAAGACCAAGTTTGTAGATATTCTTGATAGCTGTTGAAATTTTTTCTGGTGAATAGATCTGCCCTATAGCAAGTCCTGAAGCAGATTTGATGAGTTGAGAGGTTACGTTTATATTTCCAGTTATCTCGATATTAGAAATATAATTATACTCGATTTGAGCAAATGCCGATGCAGTACAAAACGCAAACGAAAAAATCAAAAGAGAGAATATAATTTTTTTCATATTTTTTGAGATTAAAGATAATTTATGGCATATTTCCCGTTAGTAAAATAATTAGTAAAGTTTTTTAGTAGGATGAAGTGATATATAGTAATAATATTATAATATTCCGATATTTTCAATGACATACCTTCTATCTCAACAAAATAAATTGGATGGGTTCTGGTTTATCAAGAACAGCTGTAGCATAAGTGGTGACATATAACAATCTGCCAACTTGTAAAGAAAGATGATGATCTATATAGTATAAAATTCGTTTATTATTTTTCAGTGAAAATCCAGATAAATTCGTAATCTAATCCTAACAGTAGTCTATCAAAGCTAAAAATGCAACACCGTTTCGAGTGAAATTCCCTGGTTATCTTTACCCTGCGCAGGATAGAATTGATATCTGTAAATGAATCTAAAATTGTACGGCAGATCCCATGTAAAGGAGAGCTCATGCTGAACACCAATATATGTTTCATTACGAGAGGACATCTCTTTTTTTATGAGTGCTTCGTAGTTCAGATACCATTGAGGTGTGATGTATTTTCCCAGATCGATCGCCAAGTTCTCGAGGAGAATATCCTTACTCAACTCACCAAGGAGTTCAAGGTCGGAATCATATTCACGATCAACGATAAAATCATCCGACTCAACGATGCCGCTGGTGAGAATAATATTCTTCATAAAACCTGTTTTGAAACGCACAAAATCCAACCCCAGTATCTGCCTGATAACTCCTTCGACCGGACTAATGATAGGACTGAAGATTAAATTGCTTAACTCATCACTTGCAAGGTTGATCGCCTGCTCGGTTCCTAGATCGAAGCGCTCTTCTTCGGAAAGTTCATCAATTTCCTTACCATATTGAATCTTGGAAAGGATGCTCAACATAGTAACATCATTGGGATTATCGCTTTTCAGTATCACTTCGACATCACCATATGTCTCTGTGCCGATGTCATCAGCATTGAGTTTATCTTCAGTCGACCGAACGTACAAATAGATGGTCGATCCGTCCGGAGTTCTTTTTGTAAACGTGGCATCGATGAATACCTTATCATCCTTTCGTGCTTTTCTTACAAATACATCCTCGGCACTGAACAATTCCCCAAAAAGACGCATCTCTCCCTGCCTTGAATGGAGATCGAAAAACAATTCCAGTTCTTCTGTTTCCCGATCAGATCGGAAACTCATATAATCACCCGGATCAATCTTTAAGTTAAACGGATTAGAAACATACCAGGTATTTTTATCAAAAACAAGGTCGAAGTCTGCATAAATGGGAGGTAACCCGGTATCTTCAGCTTCTTCCGGTTCTTCCTCTTCTTCGTAGATTGCATCGCCATTCGACAGAAGTATTCGCCCGGATAATACCCAACCACCATCCTCGTGAAAGATAGAGAAATATTCGCTGTTATAGCCAACTAGCCGGACGTCGACAAGTCCCCTGTCTGGTTGATAGTTAGGAATATGTATCGTTATACCCTTATCATCATTATTGAGGAGAATTGTGCCAATATTAATATCTCCTACATATATATCCATATCAGATTCATTTACTTTGTTCTTTATAAAAAGCTTGCCATCTCCCATGATCAATGAACCATTCAGATTAGTGACTATATTATTTTTCACACCCATATCAAATGAAAGGTTTCTGACTTTTTCAGGTTGTGACTTAATCGAGAACTCGCCATCAGAAATACAGATGCACGCACTATCTATGATCGTGTTGGTATCCTCAGTTTTGATCGAAAACATCAGATCCGTTTTACTCGAAGCGTTTTTTATTAAGGGAGTGTAGCGTGAAAGAATCTTGAGTAAGTCACCGGAAAAGCTGAACCTCATCATATCTGGATGGTCATGAAATTCTTCTTTTAGAAAATTATAGCTGTACGATCCATTGCCAGTGAGATTGAAATCAGGTGCAAGAACCTCCAGCTGTTTGAGGTAGAAAAGCGTACTATCCTGAAAAACCTGTGCTTTGCATGTATTAAATGATGTATCAAAAAATTGGCCATTTTCAACAGAGACATCACACAAAATGCGGGGATCATCCAGATGCCCAGATGCAATAATTGAGTAATCTGCTGAGCCGGAAACGAAGTCATCAAAGAATAACTCTTCTAAGAGGACGCCGTCTTGTTCAGCATTGAGTTCAAACACTCCCTCATCCAAAGATAAGCGAGCATTCCCAAACAGCAGTGTTTGAGAATTCTTTGCCACAATATTATCGAGCGCTATCTCTGATGAAAGAATTTCTAAATCAGAGTCCACATCAACTGGATGAATCGCTTTACTGAATGACAGGTCTTTCACATGGACATGCCCAGTTCCCTGGAGAGAATTCGTTCCTGCAAAATCGAGAAAAGCTGTAATGAAACCATCCATTGTTATTTCTTCTTCATTGGATGAAAATATTTGATTTACTTTTAAAATTTCCAAGGAATCTATGGAAATATTTCCTGCATACCGGATACTATCCTGAGCTATTGTCCCACTCATGTTTGTCGTTACAGTTTTTCCTATATCAAGCTGTGCTGAGAATCGATCATCTTTAAAGATGGATGACTGCAGCACTATCCCAATCGGTTCGTTGTTTACATATAGTGAATCGGTTCCAATATTGAAAAAACCATCATACGCGCTCAGTACAAGTGGTATCTCTCCTGAAAGATTTAAAATTCCGTCGAGTTTTGAATTAAAATCCTTTCCAAGATCGATCAGTCCGTTCACATATACCAGATTATCTTTAACCTTTGCCCGAACCTGTGCACTAATAATTGGATTGAGTTGATCGGTTATTGGATTTGCAGTATTAAGTACGTTTGTAAATGTAAGGTTTTTGGTAACAAAATCGGTTTCAATTATGGGTAATTTCGCTGAAAAATCAGCAAAACCTTTTATGTTTACTGAACCGGTAACATTATCTATCTGGAAATCAATTCTTTTCTTTTTAAATGATGCTTTCAATAATAAATCGGTAAAAGTAAAAGTATTATTTTTTATTAAAAGATTTTTACAAACTACATTACTTTCAGGATCCTTCAAACTTCCACTTATGGTTGCTTCTACATCATAACTAAAATAATAATTATCAAAAATATACGTAAAGTCTTTGCTGGTAATAGATACATTTGCTTTACTATTAAAAAGTTCATTTGTATCGACACTAATATTTCCCGACAATATGACCAAATTTGTATCAGCGATGAATGATCCTTGCAATATGTGCAATTCATTTTGTTTGTAGTTCAGATTTGCTATAAAATCATATATATTAAAATCCTTGTATGACAATTCTTCACTCGATGTTGTAATTGAAATTTCCGGAGAACCGGGACTGTCAGAGATATTTCCGCTTACATCTATTCTTCCTAACATGATCGGATCAACTTCATGTACATGAAAATTATCCAGCACAAATGAAATATCAAGTGATGCATCTTCATTCAAATAATCTCGTACTTCTCCACCAAACATTGCTTCATGATTCCTCCATCTGATTGGAAACTTCTTAATCGTCAGTGTTTCCGGATGTATCGACAAATCTATAGTATCTGTTTGAAAAAGCTCATCACTATATGTGCCAGCTATGTTGCTGATCACAACACTTCCATTAAGAGAATCCGACAGATCGGTCTCAATATCTGCATTAACCATTGCATTGAGAAGTTGTGCATTTTGGGAGGAAATGTGAGGAACGCTGTAATCTGTTATAATGATCGTAAAATCATTTGATTTTCTCGCATACATTCCGTCGATCTGGATAACTCCATTATTGTTTTGCTGGTAAGCAGATAAGGAAATGTGCCATTCATGTTCTGCTTTCTTTTGGAGATTGATATTAAGTTTATCAATATTTTCTGTAAAATGATAGGTGCTGTCTGATTGTAATGACACTTGTCCATTTATGATAGAGATATAATTGAAACGTGTCAGTGTTTTTTCAAGAGCATCGAGATCGATACGCCATGGTTTTCTCTCTTTATTAAAATCCAGAATATATGAGACTTCGGGAGAGAAACATCTGATTTCTTTCAAAGCCTTTTCAATTTTGAAATTATGAAGTATTAGCTGCCAAAAAGAATAATGTATATAAAGCTGAGATGCTCTGAATGTATACTCACCCTCCTTATGTATCTCAAGATCAGAAATCTGTAAAATTTTTGACGTAATGTTCAGATTGGAAAATGAGATGGTTGCTTCGAGTTGTTTCCCAAGTGTATTTGTGAGTTTATTCTTCACATATGTGTTCACATCGAAGAGGTAGGTCATGCCCCAGAATATAAGATTGATCACAATCAGAATTAAGACGACGACCAGCAACCACTTACGTTTTCTCATTCAATAAAAATCTCTTTATCCTTTGCTTAATGTATGGAGTTTACCCTTCTCAAGATTATATACATGATCAGCACATTTTGCAAGTTCCTGATTATGCGTGACCAGCAGGACAGATGTGTCGAATCGTTGATTTAAACTCCAGAGAAGATCAGTCAGTTCCTGGCTATGAATCGAGTCGAGGTTTCCGGTCGGTTCATCTGCGAGAACAATATCCGGATTGTTGATCAGAGCTCGTGCAACAGCTACTCGTTGCTGCTCTCCTCCACTTAGTTGGTGAGGATAATGTGAACTTCTTTCAACAAGATCGAGTGAAGCGAGCAACTCTTCGGATGCTTGGATGCTTTCCTTATAGGATGCACCGCTTATCATCTTAGGCATCGCTACATTTTCAACCGTAGTGAGTTCGGGCAATAGGTGGTGGAACTGGAACACAAAACCAATATTCATATTTCTGAAGTGTGCGAGTTCTCCCTCATTATATGATCGTATATCTACATCATAAAATATGACACTACCGGAATCGGGTTTATCAAGGGTTCCTAATATATGAAGTAGTGTGCTTTTTCCGCTCCCTGAAAGTCCGGTTATCGAAACGATCTCCCCTTGTTTCATCGAGAAATCAAGATTATCCAGAACGGTCAGTCGCTTTTCATGTGTGCCTTCAAAATATGTCTTTGTAATATTTTTTGCCTGTAAAATCATGGAACCTCTCTATTTTTTTGAGACTCGAATAATTGAAACTGCCTGCATCTGTGAAATCTTTCGTAACGGAAAAAAAGATGAAAATACTATGATAAGACCTGCAACAAGTATAATGAAGATATAGTCGATGGGTTGGTTCTTAACAACCAGATGCTCGATCAAGTAGACATCACTCTCTATTGTAATGATATTGGTATGGGTCAATAACAATGAAATGATGAAGCCAAACATTATTCCAAGCAAGATTCCGCTGAAACCAATAATCAGATTCCGAGCAAAAAAGATCTTTCTGAGATCTCTATTCGTAGTACCAAGCGCTTTGAGGATACCGATCTCTTTCCTCTTGTCCAGAATATGCATCGAGAGAACGCTTGTCAAACCGAATCCCGCTACTAGAACGATAAGTGCGATGATGATGAAGATCACCCATTTTTCAAGCTTGAGCAGACTGAAGAGATTTTTATTCAGATCAATCCAATTGCTAACATTAAACGGATAAGATAATTCTTGTTGGATCTGCAAAGCAATACGATCAGCTTCTTCGATATAATCACTTATTAGTTTGATAGAAATTCCAGTATACTGATCTCCAACGGAAAGAAAGCTCTGTGCATTTTCTACCGGCAGTAATACAAGTGAATTATCAAACTCAAACATTCCTGAAGAGAGAATTCCGGAAATCTTAACAATAATTGAGGAAGGCATCATTCCTGCTATAGTGAAATCAGCATTCATCGGTGTTATCAATTTTATAGAATCTCCAACCTGGACGTGCAGTCTCTCAGCAATGTTTTTACCAATAACTGCGTTTTTGCCGTTGTGTTCAAAACTTCCTTCAACAATAAATGAACCAACATCTGACGTTTGCAATTCTTTCTCGAAATCCAAGCCACGTATGATCACACCTGCAATGTCATCATCTTTAATTGCCATACCTTCTGTATATAAAAACGGAGCATAAGCATGAACGGATTCAAGAGTATCCAAAATTGTAGATATGTGCTGATACTCCTCTTCGGAGACTTGCTCATTGCCGAATTTGAGGATATAGATATGTGAGTTCACCCCAAGGATTATTTCTTTCATCGTATCATAATATCCACTGAAAAGTGCAAGTGAGACCGTTAGAGCGATCACTCCGATCATAATTCCTATGATTGAAATGAGCGAATTGAAAGAAAAAAAGTCCCGCTTGCCCTTTACGAGGAAAAATTTCTTGAGGAAAAATTCTTGGAACTTCATGAAGCCTTAAAAAGAGGAAGACCAGGCTTCCTCTTTTATATTTTTACTTTTAAGTTGTTTTATTGAGTAACAGGAATATTTTTATAAGAAATCTTGAAATCTCGATTAAGATCATCCCAGAGTCCGAGATTAAGGAGCGTGATCATACTTACCGGTTTCATAACTTCTTTGAAGATTAACTGAGCTTTTGTCGGCACATCCTGCACAAGGTTGTGAGTCAGATTCCAGTTCCTGTTCTTGTTCGCAAATTCCAAAGTCATCGGGGTATATTCATTACCTTCAGTATCATATGCCTTTGTATTTCCTCGTATGATCGTAAGCTCTCTTTCTGCTATCAGATTGGTAACAATCAGCGTTATCGTAAGCGTTTGCTGGGTATAATCACAAGCTGTTACTTGTATTCTGTAGTCATTGAACTCGATTGTAAATGGATCATCTTCATCTGGTTGAGGGATATCAAGAGTCGCTTGCTGCAAGACGGGTGCAGCATTTTCTTCGACCATTACATAGTTGAAAACCGTATTAGAAGGAGACACGAAGACTGTATCCAGGATTGCGTCATATCCATCTGCAACGAGAAATAATACATACTCATCGGGCATCAGCTTTCCCTGAGGTTGTTCCCATTCCAAACCATTGACCATGATCTGGGCATCTTTTGGCTCGACATTAATGGTAACATCAACATCCTCGTAGGTTGAGAGCCGGACATAATAGGTTGTTCCGATCTTCAATCCACCCTTGGGAGCTTCAACGTTTAATGCAACAAAACGAGGTGCTTGAAATGTTATTTCATCTTCCCCTGAGGAAACATAGAAATAGAACTCATCCTCATCGATATTTTCCTTTTTATATACTTTCTGTTTCAACGAAATATCGATGGGTCGGTCCACCTCGACTTTCAAAACAGAACAATAATTCATATCCATATCAGTAATTGGTTCCATTTCTGCTTTGAAATCAGCGGGTAATTTTCTGAACTCATCAAGCTCGAACCTCAATGCATAGAGAGAGGTCGTTAAGATCAGAGAAAACAAAAAAATCAAAAATAACTTACCGATTTTTTTCATTAAAAACTCCTTTCAAATTTACGTTTTCAAATCACAAGCTTCTGTATATTTTGTCAATAATATATATAAGTTTATATTAATTTCATTTTTCAAACAGCAAGCAAAACAGTTCATCATCGTCAATTTTTTCTTTTATGATAAATCCCACCTCTTCTGCAAATGTAATGATTTTTTCTGCAGATGGAAGATAGTCACCACGAACTGCTTGATGTTTTCTAACATGCATAGCATTAGTTTTTTCTCTGGATTCCGAATGAGCGATCAAAACATAACCGTTCTGATTCAATATTTCAAAAGCTTTATGAAAAAATGACCGTTTATCATCAAAATGTGGAAAGCAAGAATAGCAAATGACCGCATCGAAGCGGTTTTCAAATTCCAGTTCAAAAAAATCGTCAATGATAAAACTAACATTACAGTATTCACTGCCTGGATATTTTTCCTGAGCCTTCCTGATCATGTTTTCTGAATAATCAAGCGCAATAATATTTCCTTTATGAGTTACTCTTTTCATAATATGCGGAATAAGAATACCGGTTCCGGTGCCCACATCAAGCACATTGTCACCGTGCTGAATATCGATAATATTCATGATCTCATCGATTTTTTGTTCGTCATGATTGCATATGTCATCCCAGATATGAGCATGATCTTCAAAGAATGCTTTTCTTTCAAGTTGTTGGATGGTCATTGATTGATAAAGAATCTTCGGTAAAATCCAGATTGAATGAAAAACGGATTTTGATAAAAAACTGATTTTAGTCTTTGTAATTTCTTTAAGAATTGATCTTCTGGTATGTCATAATCAGGGAGATCATCTGATGCCCTCCTGTTATCATAAAAGAGATTTTCTTTAATTTCAAAATTTTGGGGTAGAGCATGCATTGCAAGAGATGTCTGGTAGCAATAGTAATCAGGTGAATCATATCTTTCATCCTGACCGGATCGTACAATAATATTTCCGGTGAGTGATCCTGATTCTGTTTCTTCGTCGGACTTAGTTACAGAAATACCACATGCACCAACATCGTATACAACATTATCTTTTATTATTGCTTTCGGTTTACCCTTTCCCGCATCCCAGAATGCTATTCCCCAGGTAATCATATCTTCTATGATATTATTTTCTATGCGACAATCCGCATCCACGAAGATTCCAATTCCTTTCCAGTATCGGGTAATGTAGTTATATTTGATCGAAGCACTTGCATTCCATGTAACACCGATTGCAACTCCTCTTCCTCCCTTTGGAACACGTCCGGTCGCTTTATCCATTCCATCTATTCTATTGCCAATAATCTCAGCTCGTGCATCTCGGTAAAGAGCGATACCATCCCAGGAATTCCCAATGATCTCATTATTAATAATCTTAATATAGGAATTCTCTCGACCGCAAATCCCCATGACGCCAGATATATGTTTTGCAATCATTAGAGAATCTCCAACATTATCACGAATAATATTATTCCTTATGATCACAATGCTGTTCGATACAACAATCGCCGCATCGGTTGCCATTTGTGACGTATCACGAAGCGTACCTGTGATGGTCAAATTCTCGATTATTCCATTTTTAAGATCCCTGACATATAACCCATATCCTGCGTTCGTATAGATAGTTACTGGATTATTTTTGTGCCCGGAAATCGTGACATTTTCTCCCGAAATTGTTATTCCTTTAGTGGCTGTAACTTGCTGGTTAGCTTCCTGACAATTTCCGCAGGTTGAATCAATGAAATATTCCGGTTCAAGATAATATTCACCAGGTTCAAGTTCTACAAATAAATTCTGTTGGGGGACTGAAAAGAGTTCTTCCAATTCATCACTGCTTGTAATGTTCACTCGCTTCTGCTTGGTCGAGCAACTTATCACAATAAATGAAATGAAAAGGATTAACAAAAAATTTTTCACTATTTTAAACCTTCTAATAACTGTTCCACTTTAAAGTCGGAAAAGGCATATGCTTTCCGTATCTTATTGAAACAATTCTGATTTTTTTCCAACAGGAATTCTCTGTCAATATCTTGCGTAGTGGTAATAAGCCGAATAGTCTGAGTAATTTCAAGAAGGATGAAAAACTCATCAAATGCTTCTTTTCTGAACCACAGAATATTGTCAAACCAATTGAATTCCAGAAGTACCTTAATCTCCTCTATATCAAAAAGCTGTTTAAGAAAATCATAACAAGTTTCAGTTTCAAAATATTTCCACAACTTATGCTCTGATGCAATGATTTTGATTAGTTTTGTATAAAATTTTCCAAGGTCAGATTGGGTATACACATTTATTTTTTCTCTCAGAAAATTCTCCAGATCAAAGTCTTCGATAAAATCTTTTGTAGAATGAGGATATGAACTTTTCTTGTAGGTCATACCAGTTCTTCTCAGCATAAGCCATATAAAAAGTACATAGAACTGGTCATGACTGATCGTAAATCTCTCCTCGAACAGAGAGATCGTTTCCCGGATGTCCTTTTCATATAATTGAATAAGTATATTCAAATCATACAGATCATCATCTTTTGGTTCTATACTTTGCAGGAAAGCGCGCACCTTGAGCATAATGTTCTCCATGAGCGATTCATCCCTCGAAAAATTGAACATCTGTTGAAAAGTCTCATCCGATAACAGTAAATCTAAGGCATCATACATTTCTTTATTTGTAATTTTCTTTCTTTCCTGTTCGATATTTCGAACACCTCTATTTTCTAATGTAGAAGCAATCTTTGAATAGACCCCATCTTCATCATAGTAAATACGAAAGTCAGAAAAGACAGCATACGCGAATGCACTGAGTTCCTGAAAGAGTCCATGATTCAATATATCTTTTGCATGTCTAATATATTCCCAATCCTTTATCACATCCCGAAAAACAACATACGTATTTCCATTATCAGGTATCGAAAAAATATCAGCGATTGATTTTTTTTTCCAAACAGATTCACCATTCTGGTTTCTCTCAGCAAAATAAGACCATTTGATATGACCGGTTGTCTCTTCGTATTTATTATTGAAGATCACCAGTGTTCTAACATTATAATATTCATTTGAATAAACGAATACATTTTCATTGGTCGTACCATTATTGGCTGTAAAATCATATAAATAAAAATTTCTAACATCTGAGAAGAAATGCCGTCTGCGGAGGAGTGGGAATATTTCTTTTTTATGCCTTTCAATCAATCCGATATTCTCCTTTTCACTCCATCTCGGTTTATGAAATTCCATTCCGTAACGTTCTCTAAAACCCTGCACCTGACCATGTGCAAACATTGGAAGACCAGGAAGTGTGCTCATCAAAACACAGGTTCCAAAATACTTATCATCAAATCCAAACTGCTCAACCGCTGTATCTTCGTCCGGATTGCTCATGAAGTTCACAAAGCGTTTGAGTATCTGGGGATCAAATTCCAGTACATTTTTAATAGACTGACGATATTTGCTGTTCTCTTCATTTTTCATCATGTTCATGAATGCACTGTTATAAACCCTATGCATTCCAAGTGTCCGTACAAAATATCCTTCCATGAGCCAGAATGCCTCTGCAAGCAGGAGTGTATCCGGTGCTTCGAACGCTGTTCTATCTACAACTTCTCTCCAAAATTCCTTAGGCATACGTTTATTGAATTCTTCCTTTGACATGCTGAATTCAGACCTGCTTGGAATGTCCCCGCCTGTCCCGGGTTCAGGATACCATAATCTTTGAAAATGTTTCTTTGATAGTGTCATGGCAGCATCAAATCGAATAATTGGAAATTTCTTAGCAATATGAACTATTTCATTGATCACTGCCTCACGTACATGAGGTAAAAGGTAGTTTAATTGAGCTGTATCATTCCATGGAAAGCAGGTTCCATCGTTACCATGATAAATGTATCGTGTTCTTCCATCACGATGATCGACATATTTGAAAACGACTGCAGCATCTTTGTGGTCGTAATAATGATCTTCGATATAGATTTCTACATCAGGATGATCAGATAAATTCTCACCGCTGAAGCTGTATGACGGGAAGGGTGAATTGTCGGTTTGGATGAACCATTCGGGATGGTCATATACCCAATCGGAATCAATTGCCATGTGGTTTGGAACCATGTCACATCCAATCCTTATGCCGTATTTCCAAGCTTTTTCCGTCATCCTCCGCAATGATTCTTCTCCTCCAAGTGAAGCTGATACATTGTATCGTTTCAATGAATAAGCCGAAGCAAGTGCATCGAAATTTCCGGTTAGATGCTTTATTCTTTTAGACGCATTACTTCTTTCCCATATACCGATAAGCCAAAGTCCCGTAAAACCACTTTGCGCAAGGAGTTCGAACTCCTCATCTGGGATTTGATCTAGTGTTTTTATTTCACGTTTATATCGTTCAGTCAGTTGATCAAGCCATACAAAAATGTTCTTTGCCAGAAGTACCAGTGAGGGCATCCAGTCTTTATCCGGTGAAAAATTCTGGGGTTCATTCCATTCTGAAAAAAAAGCTGTTATACCGAATTCTCCTGGACCGGCAAGTCCCCATTTCTCTTCTTCTTTGAGGAGGTCCAGAGCTTTCAATAAAAGCAGTTCTTCATCACCAAGATATTCTTTCCAATTATCATACATATATTCAAGCTGGTTTTTCAGGGAATACGGATTGAGTTTTATGGGTTTGAGTAAAAAATCTATTAACTCGTTATCTTCTTCTTTAAAAAAGTTTTCCCTTAGTCCTAACTCCCCTTCCCGTTTATCGGAGTTACCTGCATCATCAACAAATAAATGAAGGTATTTTTCTAGTGACGGATTTTTTGAGAAGAGGTAATACTTAAATTTCTGTTTAGCAATTTCATGTGTTTTAGAATGCGTATGTTTCCTTCTTTTTACATGATGTTTTTCAAAAATATTCTGATAAATATCTCCAAGCAGAATCATGCTGAATAATTCACCGGTTTTTAAATATTTTTGAGAAGGGGCATCTTTGCTTTTTATGCGATTTTGTTCATAAATAATAGATCGGATTATCGGTAGATCATTCGTTGTCAGACGGTCGATTGATTGTAAATGCGGCATCTCTTTTACAAGACCTCTTATCGATTTACTCAATGATAAACCCTTCATAGAATCTCCAATTTATTTTTTAAGGCTGATGAATCTCAAAATTTTGAATCATTTTTATTTAAGTATTTATGTTGTCAACTGTTATAAGCTTATATGTATTCATTTTTCATGTTTGAGAATACTTGACACCAATTGCACAATATCGGGAAAGAAATATATGAAAAAACTGTGGGGTCTGTTCTTGCTCATATTCATCTTGATGCCTGTTATCTCAAGTGCACAAGAGAATCCCGATACAACAGCAACACAGCTTGATTCACTTGATTATACTGCAAAAAAGATCATATATCATATTGATAAAGAGCAGATCAAACTTATTCAGAAAGCTTATATACGTTATCACAATTCCCATATCAGTTCAGATTCAATGCTTATCGATCTTGATAAGAAGATTGCCCTTTCCTATGGAGAATCAGAGCTCTACGATGGCGAGCAAACCATTTATGGTTCAACGATCTACTACAACATAGACTCCGAACAAGGTCTTCTTTTGGATGGAAGAACTAAATTCGAAGACGGGTATTATGCAGGATCAAAGATGATAAAAGTGGGTGATGATGTTCTCGACGTTGATAACGCAAAATTCACAACATGTGAAGATGAATCTCAGTACTTTATATTCAGTCCGAAATTCAGAATTTTTCTCAACGAGAAGATCGTCGCCAAACCAATTATTTTATATATAAATTATTTTCCAGTTTTCGTTCTTCCTTTTGCAACATTTCCAATCAACCAGGAAAGACGATCTGGATTTCTTATTCCTGAACCAGGTTGGAACAATACAGAAGGAAAATTCCTGAAAGATATCGCATATTTCCTTTCCCTTGGTGACTATGCAGACATGCTCTTCTCACTTGACCTGATGGAATACACTGGGGTTGAGTTTAGATATAGAACACGATATATTAGAAGATATATTTTAGATGGCAGGATCGATTCGCGGTTTCTTTATTATCATGAACAATTGAAGGATGATTACCGGCTGCGCTGGTCGATCGATGCATATCATAAGCATGTTTTATCTCCATATAGTGATCTCCAACTTAAAGCAGATTTTGTAAGTGATGCAGATATTCGAAAAACAAGTGATGATCAGGAAACACGAATGGATCAATCTCTTCATTCCTATATTTTCTATTCATATCGAAAAGACAAAGATAATTTTAACACAACCTTAGATTACAAAAAAGATCTCGTTGATCTCGATCAAACTTATTATTCGAAGGTTTATTATTCGACAAAAGGAACGCAATTCAATCTTTCGGGATACTGCGATTTCAGGGCATATACTTACCCGAAGCAAACTGACCAAATGACGCTTAAATTACCCTCGCTCTCTTTCCGTCTCTACCAAATGAATCTTGCAAAAATATTTGATAAATCTGCCCCTGAATCATCGATCTTGCGCAAGCTGAATTTTTCATATAACAGCACTTTACTTCATTATGCTGAGTTGAACACAAACCATCCTACTATTGCCCAGCTGTTATATAAGGATACCTATGATTCTTTAGGTAACTATATTTCAGAGCATCGTGAGGGAATCAAGCACTCGCTTTCTCTTAGTTATACAGATAATATCTTTAAATATTTCGACTTCACCCAATCACTCAACTACAATGAAATTTTGGAAGATAAGGACAAAAATAACAAAAAACTTGTGAGAGGTTACGATTATAATAGTACAACAAAACTCACTACAGATATTTATGGCGTATTCACTTTTCCAAAAGGAAGATTGAGAGCACTTCGTCATATCATAACACCGAGTATAACATATACAATGCATCCTGATTTTTCTTCTAATGATCGTTTTTACAATTTTTCTTTAATATCGATCTCAACAGCAAAACGATCCGAAAAAATTTCCATTGGTTTAACAAACAAACTTCAAGCTAAAGTTATAGACAAAGAAGGAAAAGAAAAGAAACTTAATGATCTTTTCACCTGGAAAACATCTTTAAGTTACGACTTTCAAAAAAAGCCCAAGGGATTTAGTACATTATCCCATACAATTACTACGATGCCCTTTAATATGATCTTCGGTCCAACGACTTTGAATATATCGAATAGTTTCAAAGGAGTTCAAGATTTCTACACATTGATAGTGACAAATTACTCACTTTCTGCTACATTATCTTTGAAAGGAAATTTAGATTATTTGAATTATTATCCTGTGAAGCCGACGTTTAATATAAAAGGCATTAGTTCTGATGAAGAGTGCTGTAATGGTTCTCGGAAGAGTGAAACCAAGCCATGGGATATCTCTTCATCGTTTTCATACAGCAAGAATACAGAAACAGGTTATTACAGCTCCAGCTTACACAATAATCTTCATGTTAACCTGACAAAGAATTGGAGCATCGGCTACTCAAATTATTATAACTTCAAGGAAAAAGAGCTGATAAGTCAAAGCATTAACATCTATAGAAATCTTCATTGCTGGCAATTGAAATTCAGCTGGGATAAGTCTGGAGATTACTGGTCATACCGGCTTGAAATTCAGGCAAAGAAACTACCCGATCTGCGTTTCCTTCAAACAGACAGTAAATCATATTATTAGGAATTGTTATGAAAAATATTTTTGTTATTTCTATTGTTTCACTCCTTATTGTTATAGGATGTGGAGAAAATAATACCTATCATCCCACGCCTGAAGATCCCTCAGTTGACAGTGTATCATATGGAACAGACGGCACTTTTGATATCATGACATGGAACATTGAAAATTATCCTAAGTCAGGACATACGACAAATTCTCTGATTGTTGATATCATTACATCACTTAAGGTTGACCTGATAGCTCTCCAGGAAATTGAATCAAACAGCTATTTCCAGCTTTTGTTGGATAGCCTTCTCGGATGGAATGGGCTGCGTTCAACGACTGCACATGGAGCTGAAGACCTACTTGTCGCCTACATATATAATATGTCAACAGTATCAGTTCAGAACAGTTATGAAATTTTCGAAAATGATTCTTATGCTTTTCCACGAGCACCCTTCATTATTGAGTGTACGTGGAATGGACATTCTGTGGTTGTAATAAATAACCATTTGAAATGCTGTGGCAATGGGATCTTTGATGGAGACGAATGGGATGAAGAAAAGAGGCGACAAGCAGCCAGTGAAAGTTTACAGGTATTTATCGAAGGAACTTATCCCAATGATGCCGTTATTGTACTCGGAGATCTGAACGATAAAATCAACGATCCGCAAAGCCAGAATGTTTTTTGGAATTTTATCGAAGATGATCTTGAGTATGAATTTATAGATATGGGAATTGCAGTTGGTTCGAACTATTGGTGGTCATGGGGAGATGGGTATAGCCATATTGATCATATTCTTGTAACAAGTGAATTATTTTCACATATCCAGGATGTAAGTTCATTGCGGTTGCAAGATGCTTTTGATGGTGGGTGGAATGAATATGAGGGATACATTTCGGACCATATTCCTGTAGCTACCAGAATTGACTTTTCACAATAAAAAAAAGGGAAGAAACATGAGATTCTTCCCTTTGCGTTATTTAACTAATAACTTTATTCTTCAGGTAAAGGCACCTCTTCTTCGGTTGGTGTATCTTCAATAGGTGCTTCTTCTTTTTTCTGAGGTTTGACTGCAGCTTCTTCTCTTTTTTTCCTGCGATCTTTAATCTTCTCTAAATGATCTTGCACAAAGGTATTTACTTCTTCTTCATCTCTTCCAAAGAAATATGTTTTTACGCTGAAGATCAATCTTCTATTCTCTTTATCAGCCTCAATGACCTTTACAGGAATGATTTCATTATGATCGAAAGCAAGTTCAGGTTCTTCCAATCCCGGTATACCGAGATGAGAAGTAGGAATGAATCCCTCGATTTCTGATTCCTTATCAGCTAATACCAACGCACCTTTGGGGATGATCTTAATAACTTCTATCTCATGCTCTGAGTTTATTGGAAATTTCTCTTCGATGTTCTCCCAGGGATCATCTTGAAGCTGCTTCAATCCAAGAGCAATCCTTTGCATCACTTTGTCAATGGAAAGAACTACTGCGGTAACTTCCTGACCTTTTTTAAGAACTTCACTCGGATGCATGATTCGTTTGGTCCATGAGAGGTCAGATATGTGGATAAGCCCATCGATATCTTTTTCAACTTCCATAAAAGCACCGAAATTAGTAATATTCTTAATTTTTCCGGTAACTGTTGAACCTACTGGATGTGTAACGCCGATCGTGAGCCACGGATTCGGTTCAACCTGCTTTAGACCAAGAGAAATTCGATGCTCATCTTTATCGACATTAAGGACGATTGCATTGACCGCATCTTCAACCTTTAACATTTGCTTGGGGTGTGTAATCTGCTTTGTCCATGACATTTCAGACACAT
The DNA here is from genome assembly GCA_016932035.1 of Candidatus Cloacimonadota bacterium. NCBI lineage: Bacteria > Pseudomonadati > Candidatus Cloacimonadota > Candidatus Cloacimonadota bacterium. The sequence goes on along the minus strand of JAFGDR010000064.1, from coordinate 16,145 downwards.
GGATAAGTCCTTCGACACCTTTCTCAAGTTCAACGAATGCGCCATAATTTGTAATATTCGTAACCTTGCCTTCGACCTTGGATCCTTCGGGATACTTGATCTCAATATTCTTCCAGGGATGAGGTACAAGCTGTTTCAGACCAAGAGATACTTTTTCGTTATCCTTGTTGAAATCAAGGACTTTAACTTTTATTTTGTCGCCAATATTCAGCATTTCAGAAGGATGAGTAATATGACCCCAGGACATGTCGGAAATATGAAGGAGACCGTCAATACCACCAAGATCTACAAAAACACCATATTCCATAATATTCTTAACAACACCATCAATTTCAGCATCAACCTGGAGTTTTTCCATCAGGTCTTCTTTTTTCTTCTCCACCTCTTCTTCGATCACGATCTTGCGGGAGATGACAATATTTTCTTTATCGCGGTTATAATTAATGATCCTGAAATCCAGCTCTTTTCCAACAAAATGGTCTAAATTGGGGAGGGTTTTCGTGGAAACTTGTGATGCGGGAAGAAATGTATTGATACCACTCACATCAACGATGAGACCACCCTTGACTCGCTTCAAAACCGTTCCTTGGACAACATCATTACTCGAGGATTTCTCTTCTAGCTCTGCCCAGGTTTTTTGGATGTCAGCCCTTTTCTTTGAAAGGAACGGACGTCCGTTCTTACCTTCTCTATTGACGATGTAAACTGATACTTTATCACCAACATTGATTTCCTCGTCTGGTTCAAATTCTGTAAGCGGAACCACACCTTCGGCTTTAAAGCCAATGTCAACAAGAACCTCGGTCTGATCAACTCGAATAATATTTCCTTCAACAATATTGCCCGAGCGGACTGTTTCCATGGTTTCCTCATACATCTTGATTTGATTCTCAAGTGAGGTCATCTCCTCATTTTTATCTTCCTTTTCCTTTTTGGCTTTTGTAGCCCTTTTCTTTGGAGCTTCAGGTTTTGGAGTTTCCGTTTTTTCTTTAACTTGTTCTTCTTTGTCTTCCTCAACTGTATCTTCAACCTTTTCTTCTAGTTCAGGTTCAGGTTCTGCTTCAACTTCTTCCTCTTTTTCTTCAAGTACTTCTTTCTCTTCTTCATCCTTTTCTTCGACAGGTTCCGGGACTTCTTCTTCAGTTTCATCTTTGACTTCATCCAGAACTTCTTTGTTTGAATCGTCTTCGGATGGTTTCTCTTCCTGTTGAACTTCTTCCTGAGGTTCCTCTTCTTCTACAACAATTTCCTCTTTTTCTTCTTCAACTACTTCTTCTGGAGTTTCAAGAACCTCTTCATCTTTTCCTTTAACAATTTCCTTTTTTATTTCCTCAATATTATCTTCCTTCACTTCTTCAACCCCAACAACCTCTTCCACTGCCTTTGTTTTAACTTCTTCTTTTTTTTCTACCTTAGAAATTTCTTTTTCTTTGTTTCTAGCTTGTACGTTATCAGCCATTGTTCCTCCACGATGAGGAAGCCTAATTTGTAAGTTCTCAACAAATAGACCTCTTATTTCGTTTCATTCATTTCTTTTATTTTTTCTTTCACACTATGTATTATCCAGTTTGGAGTTGAAGCACCAGCAGTAATCCCAACAGTTTCAACATCCTCGAACCACTCGTCTTTTAGCTCTTCCTGGGTCTCGATATGATAGGTCTTACAACCCTCAGCACGAGCTATTTCAGCAAGACGTGTCGTATTTGCGCTATTTTTTCCGCCTATGACGATCATGATGTCAACTTTTTGAGATAAATTTCTTGTTGCTTCCTGCCGAAGTATGGTTGCATTGCAGATAGTTTTTACGATTTGGAGTTCTTCACAATACGATAAAAGCCTTGAAGCAAGGCGTTCAAATTTATCTTCACTTTGTGTTGTTTGTGCAATGAGCGCCACCCTACCTTTTCTTGGTTTGGGAAACTCGATATCGGGATTAGATACAACGACAGCAGTGTCATCAATATAGCTGAGCAAGGCTTCAACCTCAGGATGATTTTTTTCTCCTAAGATATATAATTGATAACCATCCTCTATTAATTTTTGCGCAAATTCCTGTGCTTTTTTCACGAAGGGACAGGTGGCATCAACAATCTTCTTGTCTTGCTCTTTTAATTTCTTGTAATTATCCGCCGTAATGCCATGAGAACGTATTATGATAGTCTCATCTTGGATATCATTAATGTCATCAATCGAGTGAAGACCCTTCTTCTGAAGATATTCGACCATCTGAGGATTGTGAATGATCGGACCCAACGTAACCGTTTTTTCATGGCTTTGTGCTGTTTCTGTAGCTATCTGAATTGCCCTTTTGACACCAAAACAAAATCCTGAATGTTTAGCTGTTTCTATGTTCATTTTCAATTCCGTTAATCCTATCCAGAATCATTGTAGCAAGTTTTTTATATTCGCTTTCTGCAACCAATGCTTTATATTCTTTTGCATAGAATGGTTCTCTAAAAATAAAGCGCAGCTGTTTTTTTCTAAAGAAACAAGCCCACAGGTCATCAACATTTTCAATCTTAACTGGATAAATGGGAGCATCCGTCTCCCAGGCAATCTTTGCAATACCCGGTTTTGCAGAAAAAGATTTTCTACTTCCTTCGGGAAAGATCATGATATTTTTCTTATTGTTCAATAATGAAACAAATTTTTGGATCGTTCCACGGGTAAAACCCATTCGATGAACAGGAATTGCATTGAAATATGCAATAAGCGCACCAAATGCTTTATTTTTAAATAACTCAGCTTTTGCCATGAAATAACACTCAAACGGAAGAATTGAGCCGAGAAAAGGCGGATCAAACGCACTTTGATGATTTGCGCAGACAATGCATCCACTTTTAAAATGAATATCATTCATTCCGATGATCCGCATATTCCACACAAAATGCATCAGGGTTTTGATAAATGTGATACTTGCTCGATAAAGAAATTTCATTTTTTTATGATGTTATAGATCAGATCAACCTGATCTTGAATTGATAGGTTTGTTGTATCTATTTCGATTGCATCATCTGCTTTTCTCAGAGGAGCGATTTCTCTTGTGCTATCGGTTTTATCACGAAATGCAAGTTCATTCTTTATTTGCTCAAAAGATTTACGTTCATGCCCCCTTGCTTTATCTTCTAACCATCGACGTTTAGCTCTTTTATCAAGTGAAGCATTCAAAAAAAACTTATAATCAGCATCTGGAAATACAACGGTGCCGATATCTCTACCATCCATAACAATCGATCGTGTTTCAGCCATTTTTCGTTGAAGTTCAACCATTCTTTTCCTGATAATTCCATCTGTTGCAAAGGTCGATGAATATTTGGTGATCTTCGGTTCTCGGATTTTCTTGGAAACATCTTCTCCATTGAGTATAATTATGTTTTCATCGGAACTGTGACCAGGTTTGATTTCAATGTTTATTTGATGAACGATTTTCTTAAGATTCTCTTTATTATCAAAGTTAATATTATGATTGAGTAAGTAGAGAGCTACAGCGCGATACATTGCCCCCGAATCAACATATATACAGTGTAGCTTTTTTGCAAGCAATTTTGCTGTTGTACTCTTGCCCGAGCTTGCTGGTCCATCGATTGCTACGATTATTTTTTTCTTCATATTAAGTTTGGCATAAAATTAAAAAAAGGACTATTTCGTCAATTTTTATAGAGGATCGGGTTCAAAATAATTGACATAAAATCAGTAGGGGCTGGTAAATCAAAACAATTAATTTTTTATTATATATTATGAATCATTTTATTATATTTGCTATATCCTTTGGAGTGGTCTTCTTGCTTACTTTCCTTGTTCGGAAGGTAGCGATAGAACTGAATTTTATTGATAAACCGGAGGAACGAAAATTTCATAAAAATCCTACTGCTCTTATGGGAGGTTTGGGAATTCTTCTCGGAATGATATTTACTTTCTTCCTTAGTTTCTTTATCTGTATAAAACTAGTTCCCTTACTTACAAGCTCGCTTTTTTATTTTATCGGACTTATTCTTGTTTGTTTCCTGGGCTTATTCGACGATCGGTATGGTATGAGCCCCCAAATTAAATTTTCTATTCAGTTCATAATTGCTCTCATATTCATTGTTGGAGGTAGATACATTAACGTAATTGGACCATGGTTTGTTACCGTTCCTATACTCCTTTTCTGGATGGCTGGTCTCATGAATGCGCTGAATTTTCTCGATAACATGGACGGTATTACCACTGGTCTGGCATCAATACTTGGATTGGGTTTTTTTGCACTTGGAATTCTTACCGGCAATCACTTCATCTCTCTTATTTCAGCGATCTTCATTGGTGCTACTTTTGGATTTCTCCCTCACAATTTTCATCCTGCAAAGATCTTTCTTGGAGATGCTGGAAGTATGCTTATTGGCTATACCCTATCAGTCCTCGGTATCGTACTCCTGACAGAACTACCAAAAAACTTTGCACTTCTTCTACCTGTGTTATTGCTCTCTTATGCTATATTTGATATATCTTTAGTCAGTATTACACGAAGAAGAGACGGACGCCGTGTTCTGCAGGGAGGTAAAGACCATTCGACTCATAGGATCGGCACTGCTACAGGTTCTGTTAAGATGACAGCTGTAATGGTTTATCTCATCAATATACTCATGGTCCTAATAACAGTTATTGTTTATGAAACTTTTAGTCAATGGGTCGTACTTATTACAACGATCCTTTTCGCATTTGTGTTTATCTTCTTTGGAGGAAAACTGGACGAAATTCCAATTTTGATCTCTCGTAATCAACTGAAAACCAATACTTCACATGATACTACACGCTAAATTGTTTCTCCTATCCGCACTTGTAGGATTTCTTATGATATCCTGCACAAACGTATCATATAAGAAATCAGTTAAAGTTCTCAAGGAAGGTAATTACACGCAGGCTATTAAAGAATTGGATGAATATATCCTAACAACGAAACATCCTGCTTTCAAAGAAAAGGCAAAGCACCTTCGGTCACAAGCTTATTATCAGCTTGGGCTGCAGGAATATGAAAAGAACAACTATCTCGAAGCAGCTGAATATTTTTTCCTATCTAATTCTGATAGAGCAGATTCCCTACTTGATAATTGTTATTTCAAAGTCGCACAAAAAGCGATTGATGGTCAGGATTTTTTAAGAGCTTCAGATTACCTCTCATTTATTATATATCATCTCCAAAATTCTGATAAGATGTCGAAAGTTCTCTATGATGAGATCATTATTCAAACAGATTTTTCCGGAGATATACATGCTGCTTATGAAACATATCAAATGCTGCAGGATCGGTTTCCTCAATCTGAGGCTTTCAACCAAGCTACAACAATAGTAAATGTATTTATGCCTACACTGATCGATGAAGCCAGAATGCTTTGGGATGATCAATACTATTCAGAGGTGTTAGACCTTCTTTTTATCTACATCGATTATCCTGCTGATTTCATAAATGAGATCAAAGACATGATTGGGAATGTATATTATACATGGGCTGTTTCACTCCTGCAAAGCATGGATCTTGATAACGTTCAATCATATCTTCTGCAAGCTGAGAACTACAATTCTTCATTATTAGAAAAAGTGAATGATCGCCTTGAAGAATTAGCGTTGATCTATATCGATCGTGGAGATGATCTTCTGGAAGACAGGCAGACCGTTGAGGCTATTTCAGTATATCGAAAAAGCCTTGATATTATTGATGGATACCAGATAGCACTAAACCGTATTGCACGCGCAGAAGAATTCGCAAGAAAAATAGCACAGGCAGCACAACTTGTCGAACAGGGCAATACTCAATTTGAGAACGAAGAATATACTGCTGCTTATGACTCGTACTCAGAAGCCTATAAACTAGACAGTATTTCTGAAATTTATGAACTGATAAACCAAGCTTATGTCTGGACAAGGATTTCTACTGACCCTGAAAATTATGCTATTGAGATTGTTAAACAATATCAAGATGGAATGATTGTTGATAAAATTTCACAGATCGAAAGTAATGCACAAAAAAACTATTCCCGACAGGATGTCCGGGTAACACCATGGCAGGTATTCAGGACTGCAACTCGAAACAGTTATGAAGTTCGATATACAATTGTTATTCCAGAAAAAAATTACTTTTTACGATGGCTTGTGCGATTGGAAACCGGAAAGGTCGTTCCTCTCAATGATGTATCGGAAGAATTGTTATCATCATGAAAAAAATATTGATCTTCGTTGGACTTTGCATGATCTTAGTACCTCTTCTTGCTGAAGAAGAGAACGGATTCTCTATCGATTCAATCCTGCAAAAGAATATAAAGTACGGATGGAATAGTGCATCTAACTGGAAAGATTTCAGGGATGAACTCAAGGAGAACATGGTTGTATATGATCAGTGGAATCATAAGAAGCAATCACATCTGGTAAATTGTCTGAAGTCTATGATCGCACCAGGATGGGGACACTTTTCTACACATAACTATCTGAAAGGTGAAATTTTACTCGGTGTTCAAATTCTCCTTGCTGGAAGTGCATATTATTACTACGATCAATCCCAGGACTATTATGAAAAATACAGAAATGCGCATCAAATAGACGAGATCAATCAATATTATATCGATGCGAATTCTTCATATAGAACTTCGGGTATTCTTATGGGATTATGGATCATCGCCTGGGGTTATACAGTCCTCGATACGATACAGGCTACTGAAAATTATAATCGAGACCTCTGGTACTCATTATATGACGAATATATGAACCAAAAAATTACCGTCACTGCACAGGGCATACAAATCAGGTTTTAATGATGAAGAGACATATATTCTTTTTTGTTTTAGTTACAATTACTGGAATCCTTATTATTTCATGCTCTCTGAGTCGGAACAATCCACTCGATCCTCTAGGAAACCCTGATGTTTTTGCCCCACCAATTGTTCACATTGATACATTAAACGTAAATCCCAATTTGGTAAAATGGTTCATTGCTAGAACCGAAGAAGATAGTCTCTCAGATGGATACAATATATATGCAGCTTTTCAGGAGAATTATTTTGGCACGTTTGATCGGGTGGGAAGAAACATCAGCCCAAATGACACTACGTTTAACAAGAATGATGTAAGTCATGAATATGTATGGTTCAAGATAACATCTTACAATGTTTTTGAAAACGATACCCTGGAAGGGAAATTTTCGCAAATTACTCAATAAGTAACCATATGTCATCAACAATACTCGATATGCTTAATGATAAGCAACGCGAAGCTGTTATATCTACTGAAGGACCGGTTCTGATCCTGGCTGGTGCTGGAAGCGGAAAAACACGCTGTATTGTACATAGGATCGCATATCTTATCTCTGAAAAGAAGGTGAGTCCATACAACATTCTTGCGGTAACATTTACAAATAAAGCTGCTAATGAAATGAAAGAACGTCTTGAGAATCAGTTTGGCATTCATATTCGATCATTATGGGTAGGCACATTTCATTCTATGTGTGCACGAATCCTCCGAAGTGAATCACAGTACTTACCCGTTACACAGAATTTTACTATATATGATGAAATTGATCAGCAGCGTATTATGAAAAATGTGTTAAAAGAAATCAACCTCGCTGAAGCTAATTTCCCGGTAAAGAAAATCCTTAATATCATATCAAACCAAAAAAATAATCTCATTGAATATGATGAATTCTCTATGGACGATTCCTATTATGGAAAATACCTGGCTGAAATTTATGAAGCATATCAAAAGTATATTATAAAAAATAATGGCGTGGATTTTGATGACCTTCTTCTATATATAGTTAAGTTATTCGAAAATCATAAAGAAGTGCTTGCTCGTTACCAGGATCGATTCAAATATGTTATGATCGATGAATACCAGGACACCAACTTTGCACAATATAGATTTGCATACTTGCTCGCAAAAAAACATAAGAACCTATGTGTTGTCGGTGATGATGATCAATCGATTTATAGTTGGCGCGGTGCGAATGTTGGGAATATTCTTTCATTTGAAGATGACTATGACAAACCACACATCATTCGCATGACACAGAATTACAGATCTACCAAACGTGTGCTTTCTGCATCAAATGAGTTAATTTCGCATAATCAGTCCAGACACGAAAAGGAACTGTGGACAGATAAAGAAGAAGGCAAACAGATTTCCTTATATAATGTTCAAAATGAGAGGCAAGAAGCAGCTACTGTTTCCCAAAAGATCCAGGAACTACAAAATACCCGCAATGTCTCATTAAAAGATATTGCAGTATTTTATCGGTCAAACGCACAGTCAAGAGTTTTTGAAACTCAGTTCATAAAAGATCATATAGATTATAGGATCGTTGGCGGGGTGAACTTTTTTCAGCGCAAAGAGATAAAAGATATCGTTGCCTATCTTCGACTAATTGCCAATACTAAAGATAATGAGAGTTTCATGAGAATTGTGAATTTCCCAAAACGTGGAATCGGACAGACAACCGTTTCTCACCTTCTGGATTTCGCCGTTGAAAGACAACAATCATTACTTGAAGTAATAGATAATATTGAAGGCTGTGAAAGTCTTACAACTCCTGCAAAAGAGCATCTTGTATTATTCAAAAAGATGATCGATGATTTTGTCGATTTGTCTCAAAATGAACCAATCAATAATCTGGTGAAGAAAGTTGTTGATGTGACTGAGATTTTGGATTTTTATACACATCAGGACACGATTGAAAGTGAAAGTAAAGCAGATAACATCAGAGAATTTGTTGCATCAACTGATGAATTTGCCGAAAATTTTATTACTATTCATGATAAAGAACCCTCTTTGCAGGAGTACATGCAGAACCTTTCACTGGTTTCTGACATCGATTATTCAGATACTGATAGAGATGTTGTATCACTGATGACTATGCATAATGCCAAAGGACTTGAATTCCCCTATGTTTTTATCGTAGGAGCTGAAGATGGGTTGATTCCACACAGGAACTCAATGGAATCCTCAGGTGATATTGAAGAAGAGAGACGGTTGTTTTATGTGGCAATGACCCGTACTATTAAGGAATTATCTATCTCCTATGCCCAATCACGAAGATATTATGATTCGACTATGTCTTCATTCCCTTCCAGATTTTTAAATGAAATGAATACTCTTCATTTTCAAATGTATGATTTAACTCATTTTCAGATAGATGCAAGCTCCGTGTCCAATCATCGAAAACAAAAAAAGACCTTTGATTTAGGAACAAAAGATGATACGTTCAGGGTAGGACAGAGAGTCGAACACACCAGCTTCGGCAAGGGAAGAATTCTATCAATCAGGAAAGATGGTGAGTTAATTAAGTTGACAATATCTTTCGATTCTGGTGAATTAAAAAAAATAATATCGGATTATATTAAAGTATTATGAAAAAAATTATTCTACTAATGAGCATGCTTGTCATTGCATGTAATCTAATTGCGGATAAGTATGCGGGTGAATTTTTGAATATAGGTGTTGGTGTTAAATCTCGTGCTATAGGAAACGCATTTGTCGCAGTAGCTGACGATCCAACTGCAACATATTGGAATTCAGCAGGTATCTACTGGTGCAATAATCTCTCTTTTAATGTTATGCATTCGGAAGAATATTCCGGCAATTTAAAGTATGATGCTCTTAGTGCAGTCTATCCTGTTGATAACACAAAAAAAATTGGCTTTCTTCTCACACGAACAGGTATATCAGGTATTCCCTTAACCGAATTGGATGATCCGAATGATACCATTTCTGTGCATAATCCTCCACATGTTTACAAATATGTAAGTGATGCAGACTACACAGGATATCTTGCATTTTCATCGAAGCTCTATCATAATCTATCTTTTGGAATAACATCCAAATTTATTTATCGAACAATAGGCGATATTAAAGCTACTGGCTTAGGATTAGATGTTGGAATTCTGTATAAATTCAGCGAAGCAATTCAAGCTGGTATTAATATCCGAGATGCGATCGGCACGACAATCTGGTGGAAAAATGGTGAGACAGAGACAGTCACTCCGAATATTTATGCTGGGGCAAGTGCCGGCTTTATATTCCCAATTATTGGTGTTCCATCCCGGCTTTCCTGTCAAACTGACATTTATTTTGAAGGTAGAAAAGAAGCTGCACAACTCTCTGTGGGAAAGGTTAGTTTTGATCTACATGCTGGACTTTTATTCGATATTGCCCCATTCCTATCAATTGCATGCGGATTAGATAGAGAATATCTTACTGCTGGTGCATTTATCACATATAGAAACTACACACTCCAATATGCTTTTGAGAACAATCCAGACCTGAACAATATTCACCGTCTCTCGATAGGGGTTGCTTTTTTTAAGTAAATATATAAAAAATTTGACAAATATTTGATTTGTCACAAATTGGCTAATTAAAGAGAATTCATTTATTCAGAAATTAGAGAAAATCATCATAAGACATGGGATTATGATTATTCAATCATTCTCTATGTATAAAAATGAAAGGAGAAATGAATGAAAAAAATTGCAGTGTTTGTTGTTTTGATGTTTATGCTTACTTCAGCACTGATTTCAAGCGAAGTAAGTTTCTTCTATACGAGTCAAGCCCACCAACGTATGTGGCATTACACTGACAATGGTATTCGGTTCGACTGGTATGGAAAAAATTATGGTATCGACCTGAACTTGACACCACTTCTTGTTCAGCAAGCTATGCAGATCAATGAAGGCTGGATTAAATTCGGCGGAAAATCTTTTGGCATAAAAGCTGGTATGATGTGGTATCCATTTGGCAACGTTGAAACTCTTCCTTCAAAGAATGTAAGTGTTTTCCAACCCATGAATTTTGATTCTGCGGTTATGCTTAACTTCTGTGGTATGTTTGGAGAACTTAAATGGCAGGCATATTGGGCTGATGCTGGATTTGTTAATTGGAATAGGCACTATGATGCTCCATCTTATATTGGTACCCGTTTGAGCTACACTATGGATGACCTGAAAGTAGGTGCTTCTTTCCGTGGGAAGAACCTTTTGTCAGGTATTAATCCAAGTGGTGATACGGACTATCCCAATGTTGGTAAGATCTACGAGTATGGTGCTGATGTATGTTGGCTTATATCTAAAATGGTTAAAATTAACGTACAGGCATTCAAAATCCAGTTTGATCCCACTAAAAAGGATACAAGAATACACTTCTTTGGAATCCTTTCATATGAAAAAGGATTTGATCTTCCAGTTGTTAAACAGACTATACCTTATTCAGGTTACTTCTCAAAAGAAGGTTATAAAGAATATAACTTTGTGGCTGGTTTAAATATGAAACCTATGAAAAACGTATTTATGAAACTAGAATACAACCACGACTCAATAGATGGAGTAGGTGATAAACTTACCCTTCAAGCAGGATATGTGTTTTAGTTATGATTACTGATAATCCAATCTTCATAATATATGAAAGATGAGGAGACATTTATGAAAAAATTTATCGTGATTCTTATCACTCTCCTTGTAGTAGGTTCATATTTGATGGCGCATGAAGTAAGTTTTTATTATACTTCACAAGCCCACCAGCGTTATTGGCACTTCAATGATATGAGACTATGCTGGAAGGGTGATAATTATGTTACTTCTTTTGGTTTAAAAAATCTTACTGATCCCAATCCTCAACTTGTTATCAACCAAGCCTGGGCATCGATCGATCTCTTTGAAACTTTTTATTCCTACTTCCAAAAATATCCCTGGATCATTGGAAAAATTTCATTTGGTAAGATGTATTATGATTTCGGAGCATTCCCCAAAACTCCATCAAAACAAATCAGTATACATACCCCATACCAATATTTTCAGGATAAGTTTGCAAGCGATCTGATGGTCAAGCTGTCAGTTGATTGGTGTTCAGCGCATTATTTCAGCTTCTATTGGGCTGATATGGGTATTAATAATGGAACTGCTGATTGGCCTTCCACAGTAGGATTTCGAGCAATGACAACCTATGTTGAAAACCTGCGACTTGGTGCATCTATTCGAGTTAGAGAAGCTTTTGGTAATAAATGGAAATCTTGGAAGGATAAAAACTACAAGTGGGACTATGGTTTAGATGTATGTTATTTGTTGGATAATATGGTAAAATTTGATATTCAAGCATATACTCTTGATGACAATGACAAATTTACTGACGACATCTACCTTTGGAGTATTGTAACCTATGAAAAAGGTTTCATGGCTCCATATGTGAAGCTTATCAAACCATATATTGGTTACTTCTCTAAGAACGAGATGAAAGACTTCAATGTTATTGCCGGTCTCAATATGAAACCAATGGAGAGTGCATTTGTAAAATTAGAATATAATTATGATTCTTTGGGTGATAAAAAGACAGATCCAAATTATGATTTCCCGTTCGGAAACGCTATTACCCTGGAGTTCGGATTCATATTCTAAATAAATTCACTACCAATATTTTACCCCGCCAAAGTGCGGGGTTTTTTTATTGACCACTTCAATCTCATCTTAAAATTGTGGAAAAATTTTCAATGGAGGCTGCATGCCTAATTGCCGTATTCTGGTTGTTAATCCTGGTTCTACATCAACCAAAATAGCAGTATTTGACAATGAAAATGAAGTCTTCAAAAAGACCCTGAACCATACACCTGAAGAACTCTCACCTTTCCCAAGCCTAATCGATCAGTTCGAGTTCAGAAAAAATATTGTTGAAAAAGCTTTGGAAGAAAACAAAATACAACTCGATACTCTTGGTGCAGTTGTGGGACGAGGAGGTCTTTTAAAACCTGTCTCGAGCGGAGTATATAAGATAAACGATAATATGTTGAATGACCTGAAAGATCCATCAATATGGGGAAGGGTCCATGCATCAAATCTTGGGGCATTCATTGCAAGATCATTAGCTGATGAGCTTCTTATTCCATCAATGATCGCTGACCCCATAACTGTTGATGAAATGGAAGATATTGCTCGGATCTCAGGAGTGCCATCAATTACCCGTCAAAGTTTGTTCCACGCACTGAATATTAAATCTATTGCGCGAAAGACAGCAAAAAGACTCCGGAAACCTCTTGAGAAGTGCAACTTGATCGGTGTTCATATGGGAGGAGGTGTGAGTGTTGCAGCAATAAAAAAAGGAAAAGTCGTTGATGTAAATAACGCTCTTCTCGGTATGGGACCATTCTCCCCGCAACGTGCTGGTGCACTTCCACTTGGAGGAATTGTTGACATGTGTTTTTCCGGTAAATATACAAAAGGTGAAGTTGAAAAGATACTCACAAAACGAAGTGGTTTGATCGGCTATCTTGGAACAGATAATGGTATTGAAATTGAAAAAGAAATCGAAAAGGGAAATACAAAATTTAGAGAAATCGTAGAAGCAATGGCATACCAGATTGCCAAAGAGATCGGGGCATGCGCAACGGTCCTGAAAGGAAAAGTAGATACAATTTTTATCACTGGCGGTCTTGCTTATGATAAATTCCTTCCAAAATGGATAGAAGAGCGCGTCAGCTTTATCGCTCCCATCTATTTATTCCCAGGGGAAGGAGAAATGGAAGCACTCGCTGAAGCTGGTCTCCGTGTTTTAAATGGACACGAAGAACTTAAAAATTATTAGTCATTGTAAGAGTACTCATGATTAAAGTTATAACATACGGCACCTATGACCTTTTCCATTATGGTCATTTCAGGTTATTGAAACGAGCAAAAGAATTTGGTGACTATCTTATCGTTGGTGTTTCCACTGATGAATTCAATCTTATTAAGGGCAAAAAATGCGTACAGCCCTATGAGCATAGAGCAGAAATCCTTCGCGCTATTAGATACGTCGATGAAGTAATACCGGAAAATAACTGGGAGCAGAAAATCGACGATATTATCAAACACAATGTTAATATCTTTGTGATGGGAAGTGATTGGAAAGGGAAATTCGATTTTCTTAAAGAATATTGCACAGTAATGTATTTGGATAGAACTGCTGATATATCAACAACTGCCCTTAAAATGCATATGAAAACAATGCAAAATAAAAATATCAAATAATGCATCTATTTACCATCATAATATTTTGTATGATTTAGGAACCAATATGAAAATTAGCGGCTTCTCTTTTGTTCGTAATGGCATCAAACTTTACTATCCAATTGTTGAATCAATACAATCCATTCTTCCGATTGTCGATGAGTTTGTGATTGCAGTTGGCAAAGGTGATGAAGACGATACAACGAGAAAAGAGATAGAAGCAATTGGTTCACAAAAGGTAAAAATTATCGACACAAAATGGGATATTGAGAAATATCCACGCGGAATGGAACATGCACATCAGACGGATATTGCAAAGAATGCCTGCAAGGGAGATTGGCTTTTCTATCTGCAAGGTGATGAAGTTATTCATGAAAAAGATTTACCTACAATTCAAAAACGGTGTGAAGATATGATAAATAATCAAAAAGTAGAAGGCTTGCTCTTTAAATATTATCATTTCTGGGGTGACTATGATCATTATCATAAAAGCCACGGCTGGTACCCGTATGAGATTCGTATAATAAGAAACGATCCAGACATTCATTCATGGGAATCTGCTCAGTCATTCCGAAGAATTCCACATTTTGATGGTCTGCACTATCGCCAGCAAGAGGGAACGCACAAACTTCATGTAGCATTAATCGATGCACATATATATCATTATGGCTGGGTGCGACCTCCTCATCTCATGCAAAATAAAAGAAGATACTTCCACACAAATCACTGGGGCACAAAAAGGGCAAAAGAACACTACGACAAGCTAGAAAACTATTTTGATTATGGACCGTTGAATAAATTAGCAAGATTCCCTGGAACTCATCCACCAGTAATGGAGAAAAAATTATCTGAATTCGACTGGCGGGATAAACTTCAGTACACAGGTAAGCCAAATCCTTTGCGAAAAAAATACAAACATGAAAAAACGAAGAATAAAATCCTTACCTGGTTTGAGAATAATTTAAATAGAGGTAAGCAGGTAGCAACATTCAAAAATTATATTTTACTCGATGAATAGGCTGCATTTTGATAATATGATTCTAACATGAAGAACGTTCGAACGCTACATATCGATACTTCATTTTCCTGGAGGGGAGGACAGAACCAGGTCTATCTTTTGCAGAAAGGTTTGAAACAACTCAATATTTTCTCCATCCTAATCTGTCAGCTCAATTCTGAGCTGCAAAAGAAATGCAAAGAACAAGAGCTGAACTGTATTCCAATTGTTATGAAAAATGAAATGGACATTTTTGCAGTGTATAAATTGGTCAGACTGGCACGAAAACTGCAAATCAACATTCTTCATACACATACAGCTCATGCACTGTCACTTGGTCTTTTAATGAAATTATTCAATCCAAACTTGATCCTTATTTTTACGAAGAGAGTTCCATTTCCGATCAAGAAGAATCTTTTTAGTATTTTAAAGTACAGGAACAGAATCATCGATCTGATCTTATGCAATTCAGAGTATATTAAGGAATCATTGCACGCTGATGGAGTAAGTGTAAGTATATTGAAAACGATTCCGAGCAGTATAAGATTACACATAAATGATGGAGAAAATATTCAGTTAAGAGATGAACTGCATATACCTGAAAATTCATTTGTCGTCATAACAGCTGCTGCACTTGAACCCGGCAAAGGGTATGAGACAATTATTAAAGCTGCTCATCTTTTAAAAGATAAACACCCGGATATCTTCTTTGTTTGTTTAGGAAAAGGAAAATACAAAGAATACTTTGAAAGAAAGATTAAAGATCTAGACTTAACTTCACATATCTTTTTTTTAGGATTCAAACCAAATGTAAGATCCTATTTACGATCTTCTAACGTATTTATTCTCGTTTCTCAGAAAGAAGGATTCGGCGGATCAATATTAGAGGCATATGCTGAAGGATTACCAGTCATTGCATCTAAGACAGGGGGACTTCCTGAGCTTGTTAAGGATGGTAAAACTGGTTTATTGGTATCAGTTGATGATCCCAAAATGCTTGCTGAGAAGATAGTATATCTCAAAAATAATCCTGATATACAAGAAAAATTCTCCTATGCATCATTAAACTTAGTTAAGCAATATTCAAGCCAACAAATAATTAAAAGGATCGCAGCACATTATAAAAAACTTATCGCGATGAATAATTAAATATAGTCATGAAG
>JAFGDR010000063.1 GCA_016932035.1 Candidatus Cloacimonadota bacterium | reverse complement strand
TTCATGGTGGAAAAGTTACGTATGAACGAACGCATCTCATTATATGTAAAACTTTACATATTATTGAAACTCTTGTTTTGTTTACGAGTATGTTTCTCAACCAAAAAGGATAATTTATGGAATATTTGGATAATTTTGGAAAATTCTTCGATGATTTCCAGGTCGGAGATACATTCATACACCAGCCAGCCAAAACAATTACAGAAAGTGATAATAACCTCTTCTGCCTGCTGACAATGAATCATCATCCTCTTCATCTTGATAAAGAATATGCATCCAAACAAATATATAAGAATAGGCTGGTCGTAGGCACGTATCTTATCGGACTTGTCGTTGGCATGAGTGTACCTGATATTAGCGGTAAAGCAATGGTAAATCTTGATTATGAGAAGATCATTCACCATTCTCCTGTTTTTATTGGAGATACAATCCATGCGTCATCAACAATTCTGGACACACGTCTATCGAGGTCAAAACCTGACCGAGGAATTGTATTTGTTGAAACAAAAGCATATAATCAGAAAAATGAATTAGTCCTAAGTCTGAAAAGGCATATCCTCGTACCGGTAAAGTAATATGGAACAGAAAGAACATATTCTCAGAAGCATGTTATTTGTACCCGGCAATAAGCCAGAATTAATACAAAAAGCTGTGAACACAAAAGCTGATGCAGTGATAATCGATCTTGAAGATTCAGTTGTCGAAAAAGAAAAGGATCATGCAAGAGAAATTGTACGATCTTTACTGGGAACCGGCATTTTCGACAACAAACAGATCTTTATCAGGCTGAATGACAGAGACAGCGGATATCTTCAAAAAGAAGTTGAAGAATTTACCCATAAAGATATCCTCGGCTTCCTTTATCCTAAGGTTTATGATGAAGCAGAATTGAATGAATTCGATAAATTATTAACAGAGCCAGAGACAAAAAGTGGATTTCCGAAAGATCGTTTTAAAGTCATACCCCTTATTGAAACGACATCTGCTATCATGAATATTCACAGCATTTGCAATGCATCATCCAGGATCATCGCTGTTGCTTTTGGGAGTGAGGATTATTTATCAGATCTCTGTGGCAAACACGATCAACCGGAACATGCATTCATCTTTCCCCGCTCTATAATCGCAAATGCTGCACGATCTACAGGCATTATCCCGATCGATACGTTGAATATCGATGTGCACGATCTAGAGAAATTGGAAAACAAGCTCCATTTAACCCGGATACTTGGATTCGAAGGATCACTTCTTCTTCATCCTAAAGAGATCGAAATGGCACATAGATATTATACACCGACAGATGAAGAAGTCGAACAAGCAAAAAAGATCATTGAACTGTCTAAGGAAATCGATACAGGCAATCGTTCAGTAGCAATTGTTGATGACATGTTTATCGGACCTCCACTTGTGCGAAGTGCAACAAAATTACTCAAGCGTTACGAGCTTATTCAACAGATTAAAGAGTTATAAGCATTGGAAAAATCAATTTTTCAGATACCCCTTAAAGTATTTCATCGATGTAAATTTTACCCCAAGAGTCAGTATTGGACACAAAATCAGATCGAATCATATCAGGATGACAAGTTAAGAAAACTCATCCAACATGCAGGATTGAATGTCCCATATTATAGAAACCTCTTTAAGGAAATCAAACTTGATGCAACCAATTTCAGAGGAAGACAGGATCTCTCGAAGATTCCATTACTCGATAAAGAAACAGTCCGATCGAAAAAGGAACAGCTCATAGCTGAAAATGCAAAAAAGTACGGCATAACATGGGATTCGACCAGCGGTACAACAGGGACTCCGCTCCACTTCATTCTCGATACAGTTGTCCAAGCAAATAAAATAGCAGCTCTTTTAAGGAGTTATCGTTGGGCTGGATATAAACTCGGGATGAGAACATTCAGCCTTCAGAGTTATTACTTCCGCGATTGTGATTATAAATTCAATCCCTTTTACAATATTCTCAGGTATGATTCAAATCGATTATCACAGAAATCAGCACCGCGCGTCATTGAGCGAATCAATAAATTAAAACCATCTTTTTTTATGGGTTTCCCTTTTGATATTGTTATGCTTGCCCGTTACGCAGGTGAAGCAGGACTAAAAATTCATCCACCAAAATCAATTGTTACCTACGGTGAAACACTCTCAGATAAAAAAAGAAAGTTTCTTGAATATTATTTTGCGTGTAAGGTGTACGATTTCTTTTCGATGCATGAATGCTCCGCTATGATATCAGAATGTGAATATGGACATCTGCATCTTATAGAGGATTTTGCATATCACGAGATTGTAGAAGAAAACGGAGTTTCTAAGCTGGTGGGAACAAGTTTTTATAATTATTCCATGCCTTTGATTAGGTACAAGATCAACGATATAATTATCCCTGAACAAAATGAACATTCATGCCTATGCGATCGAAAATTCAGAATTATTAAAAAAATTGTGGGTAAGCAATGTGATTATATAGAGACGCCTGATGGACGTATACTTGGCGCTGTAATGTCGCACTCGATCGACAATGCAAAAGGGGTTATGTGTTCGCAAATCGTTCAAACAAGCATCGATCATATCGATGTGCAACTAGTTGTTGATGATACCTTCAATAATATCTCAGAAAAAAACCTTGAAGCAGGTCTCAGAAAGCGACTCGGCAACTCGATTACTCTTACTTTTAAAAAAGTCCCTCAACTTGATAAAGCCGACAAAGGTGGCAAAACTCCCTTTATTATTTCAAAAATCGGAAATACATATATGTAGGATTGGAGAGATCCATGCGAGAAATTTCAGAACTGGACTCATTGAGCGCTAATGAACTCTATGAACTGGTTCGAAAACTGAAGAAAGAAAAAAGTTGTTTTGTACTTGCGCATAATTATCAGCTCATGGAAGTACAAAAGATTGCTGATTATGTTGGTGATTCTCTGCAAATGGCAAAAGTTGCTGCACAGACCAACGCAAAAATGATACTTCTCTGCGGTATTATTATAATGGGAGATACTGCTAAGATATTGAATCCCGAGAAAAAGGTTATCATGGCACATCCTTTTGCTGATTGCCGTCTTGCAAAGATGAAAAAAGTATCTGATCTCGTTAATCTGAAAGCACAACATCCTGATGCTGAAGTTGTGTGTTATGTAAATTCCGAAGCAGAACTCAAAGCAGAAAGTACAATAACCTGCACATCGGCAAATGCCGTAGAAGTCATTGCATCTATCCCTCGATCCAAAGAAGTAATTTTTGTTCCTGATAGGAATATCGGTATGTGGGTATCATACAAACTTGGAAGAGACCTGATCATGTTTGACAGCACCTGCTATGTTCATGACCAGATCACGATCGATGAGGTGATGGCTGTTCGAAAGAAATATCCCAAATATACTTTGCTCGTTCATCCTGAATGTAGATTGAATGTATGCAAGGTAGCAGATCTTGTTTGTTCAACAAGCCAGATGATCGACTATGCCGAAGACCACGATAATCTCATAATCGGAACCGAATACGGACTGTATGAACAGCTGCGATACCACTATCCCCAAAAAAATATTGTATCTTTAAGCGAGACAATGATCTGCGATGACATGAAGATGACAACACTTCGTGGTGCAGTTCAAGCACTGCTGGAAGAAAGAAGTGAGATCATCCTTTCTGAAGATGTGATGAATAACACAAGAACATCTCTCCAAAGAATGATGGATATCGTACAATGAGTCTAGTATCAGCAAAATTACGAAAGTCCTTTCCTGTAATACAACTCATCATCTCCGTTGTTCTTCTTTTCTTTATTGTTTACAAATATCATATCTCATTCTTCAAGCGTTTTGCTCAAATTCCTCATCCACAATGGATTTTTGTATCGCTTTTTATCAGCCTTGTTCTCATCCCAATTCTCGCTGCTATTCGTTGGAAGATCATGCTGAACTTTTCGGGAATTCGTGAAGGAATTTTTCAAATCCTGAAAATCAACTTTATCTCAATTTTCTGGGGCATCATGCTTCCTTCATCAGATGGCTTTGCTGCTATCAGATTGTATCTCATCGAAAAAAGACATAAAGCTACACCTGGCAAAGCTGGTAGTACTGTGGTCGTAGAAAAATTTCTCGGTTTCATGCTCCTTTGCCTGATCGGGATTGGTTTCAGTTTCACGGTTCATTTAGAGAAAATTGTTATTTGCCGACTTCTCCTCATAGTCATGGTGCTTCTTATTGCAGGATTATTCTTGCTCCTTGCCAACAAATTCACATATAACACATTAACCCAGAAATTGAAAAATGCCAAGCGCAGTGAGAAAGTATTCTCATTCATTGTCTCTCTGCACAAATCTTTTACAGTACTTCCTTTCGGAAAAATCATCATTTGCACCTTGCCGATAATGCTGTTATTCCAATTAATAACAATAGTTAATGTAAAAATACTCTTTAGCGCTTATGGATTAGACATCCCTATCCTAACCCACCTCGCACTGGTTCCCATTATTCAGATCATTTCATTAATACCTGTTACTATAAGTGGATTTGGTGTTCGTGAAGGTGCTTTCGTATATTTTTATCAGACAATCGGCGTGTCTCCATCCATAGCAATGAGTGTTTCGATCATGAATTTTTTGATCCTTACCGGAGTTCCTGCTTTGATTGGTGGAATCTGGAGTATCATCAGCCAGATAAGCAAGAAGGATGTGCTGAAACATGCCTGAACTCTCTGTAGTCGTACCCGTATATAACGATCAGGAAGTACTGTCGGAACTCTTTAATAGATTACTTCCAGTTCTTATAAAGGAAACAACTCAATTCGAGATCATTTTTATTGATGATGGTAGTTCAGATGATTCTTTTGAGATTCTCAAAAAATATCATAATCAGGATAATAGAATTAAAATCCTTAAATTCATACGAAATTACGGTCAGTCTAATGCAATTACTGCAGGATTAGAAAAAGCAAAGGGCAAAATTATTGTAATCATGGACAGCGATCTTCAAGACAGACCCGAAGATATACCCTTGCTTCTAACCACTCTCCGCAATAGTAATGTGAAAATAGTCATTGCACAACAGAAAAAAAAGTATACAAATCTCATAAAGACCTTCATTTCCCATCTTTTCTTCCAGTTTTCAAACCTTGTCACAAATATACAGCATCCACCTAATCTTGGAGTGTTCCGAGCATTTTATAAAGAGGTATATGATACATATATCAAACCTTTAGATTATTGCGGGACAACGCTCAGTCAGTTTTACAGATTACATCTTCAATACGAGATCATACCTGTTGTACGTGATAAAAGATTTTCAGGCAAAAGCGGATATGATCTTAAGAAGATGTTTCAATTAGTATTCGATAGGATTCTCCCCCATCTGCGATGTTTTATAGTACCGTCAAAACGAAAACCATATTACGAGATAGATGCATTTATAGGATAAAATAATGAGAAAAAAAATAATTATTCTTGGTGGTCTTGGTAACGGCTCTGTCATTACTCAAGCGATCTGTGATGCGCAAAAACGTGGTAATGACGAATTTGAATTTGCTGGATATTTGAATGACAGAATTGATGCTGGTCAATCTATAGAAGGATTTCCTGTTCTTGGCAAACTCAATGAAGCAAGGGCATTCCTCCATTCCAGCTGCTACTTTATTAATACGATCTACAGGATCGATGGCCAGGAAGAACGAATCAGACTATTTCAGAATTTAGATATTCCAGAATCCTCGCTGGCAACATTCATTCATCCCACTGCATATGTAGCACCAAATGTCGTTCTGGAGCCTGGTGTTGTCATCATGCCGAATGTGAGTATCTCACCAGGCGTGAAGATTGGTCTTGGCAGTCTTATTATGCCCGGAACTACAATCGGTCATAATTCAGCTATCGGAAAGTATTGTCATCTAGCAGCACAATCGTGTATAAGTTCATTTGTAACCATCTCAGAAGCAGTACATATTGGGCTAAACGCAACCGTACGTGAAAGTGTTACTATTGGTGAATATTCAGCTTTAGGAATGGGATCGGTTCTTCTCTCTGATATACCATCACATGAAATTTGGGCTGGTAATCCTGCAAAATTCCTGCGAAATCCACAATGAAAAAGATTGCAATTCTTCAATCGAATTATCTCCCATGGAAGGGATATTTCCATATCATTCAGAAGGCGGATCACTTCGTTTTTCTTGATTCTGTTCAATATACAGTTCGGGACTGGAGGAACAGGAATATCATCAAAACACCACATGGACTTTCATGGATTACCGTTCCTACAAATGGGACACAGTCGATGCGGATTGATGAAGTTATGATAGATAATTCTACCTCATGGCAGAAGAAACATTTGCATACACTTCAAAGGAATTA
>JAFGDR010000062.1 GCA_016932035.1 Candidatus Cloacimonadota bacterium | reverse complement strand
TTGTTGCAGATTCCCATCCAAATTATTTTTCAACACAGTTTGCAAAAGAGTATGCACTCAATAACGATTTACCCTTTCATTTCGTTCAACATCATAAAGCACATATTTATAGTGTTATGGCTGAGAATAATCTCACTGATGTGATCGGTGTCTCCTTTGACGGTACCGGTTATGGGGATGATGGCAATATCTGGGGTGGAGAGTTTTTCGTCGTGCAGAAGAATGAATGTGAGCGATTTGCACATCTGGACTATGTTCCAATGGTTTCAGGAGCTCGTGCAGCAAAGGAACCCTGGAGAATGGGTCTTATCTATGCATATCTGCATTGTAATGATTTTGTTGATGACTTCTTTACTGAAGAGAGATTTCCTCAAAAAGATATGATCCTTCTGCAGCTTTTCAATAACACGGTTAAACTCCAAACCTCGAGTATGGGCAGATTTTTTGATGCTGTTGCAAGCCTGATTGATGTCTGTCACTATAATACTTACGAAGGTGAAGCGCCGATGAAGCTGGAAGCTCTTGCCGTCGAGGATTTGTCAGAGTCCTATAATTATACATTCGACAAGCAGCTTTCACATATAGAGCTTGGAGAACTTATTATGGGTATTATTTACGATATTCGTCAGAAAAAACCGAAGGAGTACATTTCATCAAAATTTCACTTTACAATTGCTAGCCTGGTTTACGATTTGTGTAAAAAAATGAAGCAAGAAACAGGCATCGATGCAGTGGCATTATCCGGTGGTGTATTCCAGAATGTCGTGCTTGTGAACATGATAAAACGAGTGTTTGCTGGACGTGACTTTCGTTTATTCTGGAATGAAAAAGTTCCCCCTAACGATGCAGGAATTGCACTCGGTCAGGTTTATGCTTATTTACTGAAAAGCAGGCAATAATGTGTTTAGCTGTACCATATAGAATTATTTCAAAAGATGGAAATAAGGCGATTGCTGATGTCTTCGGTATGAAGAAAGAGATTGATATACGCATTATCGAAGATGTGGAAATCGATGAGTATGTACTTGTTCATGCAGGTTTTGCTATTCAGAGGGTAAGCCAGGAGGATGCGAAAGAAACATTGGAATTGTTAACTGAATTGTGCGAAGCTGAAGAGTGAGGCATGACCAATACATTCAGAAATCATCCCGACCTTAAACCGCTTCTGCATAAGATCCAAACGTCTATTGAAGTCAATATTATACATCGGCCATTGAAATTTATGGAAGTATGCGGAACTCACACAGTATCAATCCTAAAATATGGTTTCAGGCAGTATTTCAAGGACTCGATAAAATTCTTGTCCGGACCTGGATGTCCGGTATGTGTAACATCTGCTCAAGATATCGATAAAATAATATTTCTTGCTCAGCAGGGACATCATATTGTGACGTTCGGCGATTTGATAAAAGTGCCGGGATCTCATTCAAGTCTTGAAAAAAAAATTGCAAAAGGGGCAACGGTTGATGTCGTCTACAGTCCACTCGATGCACTTAAGATCGCACGAAATACGAATAAAGAAGTAATATTTATTGCGGTTGGATTCGAAACAACAATTCCCGTGATCGCGAGTTTAGTGCTTGATGCATATGCCCAAAAACTTAAAAACCTCAGCATTCTTTGCTTGGTAAAAACCATGCCCAATGTTCTAAGATACCTTCTCTCGCACCTTACCGGTCAAATTGATGGTTTTATCCTTCCCGGACATGTCAGCGTGATCATCGGTTCAGAACCGTATGAGTTTATTCCTGAAGAATATCATATTCCCTGCACTATAGCGGGATTTGAGTCGGTTGATCTTGGTCTTGGCGTTGAATCTCTTGTCGAACAGATCAGATCGAGATCATCAAAAGTTGATAATCGTTATATCAGAATGGTAAAAGCAGAAGGTAACAAGGCAGCACAGGTTTTGATCTCATCAGTTTTCCAGGAATCTGATGTTTCATGGCGGGGATTTGGTATGATACCTCGAAGCGGTTTACAGCTGAAAGAAGATTTTGAGCAATTTGATGCAGCACAAAAGTTTGATATTCAAGTTGATGAAGTGGAACTTCAAACTGCGTGTATTTGCGGTGATATTATTTCCGGCAAAAGGTCACCCCTTGAATGCACGTTGTTCAGAAATATATGCACACCGGAAAATCCAGTGGGACCATGCATGGTTTCTTTTGAAGGTGCTTGTGCGGCATATTATAAATATGGAGAATGATGGATAAGAAGACAATACTCCTTTCTCATGGGAGTGGTGGCAAGCTGAGTCAGGAATTTCTGGAACTGATATACAAGACACTAGAA
Source organism: Candidatus Cloacimonadota bacterium (assembly GCA_016932035.1). NCBI lineage: Bacteria > Pseudomonadati > Candidatus Cloacimonadota > Candidatus Cloacimonadota bacterium. The sequence continues at coordinate 22,600 of JAFGDR010000062.1, read as the reverse complement.
GATGTTGTTGTTAATCATGGAGAAGACAGTGGAAGTTTTGATGCAGACTCAGCAAGAATTGCTATCACTACAGACAGCTATACGATCGATCCCATCTTTTTTCCCGGCGGCAATATTGGAAAATTAGCAATCTGTGGCACAACAAATGATCTTGCAATGGTAGGAGCTGTACCAAAGTATATAACCCTCTCGTTAATGATTGAAGAAGGATTCCAATTTGATGATCTAAAAAAAATATTAATTTCGATAAAACAACAAACGATGAAGGCAGGTGTTTCAATAATAGCAGGAGACACTAAGATCGTAAGCAAAGGTAAGATAGATAAGATATTTATTAACACTGCCGGTTATGGTATCATTCAAACAGATCAAGTTATCTCATCGAAGAATGCCCAGCCGGATGATGCAGTGATTGTTACTGGTGATATTGGCGACCATGGTGCTGCGATCATGGCATATAGGAATGGATTTGATTCCGAGCTGAGATCAGATTGTGCAAATGTCGCATCGCTGATTAAAGCGCTTCTTGATGATGATGTCATCATCCATGCATTGCGAGATCCCACAAGAGGAGGTCTCGCTTCGATTCTAAATGAGATTGCATTTTCATCACAGGTAGATATTGAAATCAACGAAGAAGCCCTTCCTATTAAAAAAAGTGTGACAGGAGTATGTGATGCACTTGGTATAGATCCGCTGTATATGGCATGCGAAGGCAGAGCTGTCATCATATGCCCGGAAGATCAGGGAGAAAGAGTCTTAAAGATTATGCGATCAAAAACGCTTGGAAAAAATGCTCAGTGTATTGGTCAAATCTTGCAGAAAACAGACGCACCGAAATTATATTTAAAGACCTTCATTGGAGCAAGAAGGATACTCCCTTTACTCTCCCGAGAACAAACCCCCAGAATCTGTTAACGTTGCAATATGCCAGATCAGTCGACATCAACCATTACAAGACTATTTAAGATACTTCTTCTCATATTCCTGATATACATCTTCTTTCTAAGTATCGTCATGATGGGAGCTGGCTTCAAAAGTTTTCATCAACTATCAACAAATCTTATTACAAGTGTGAGCAATCCAATCATGGGTTTATTGATAGGTATTCTCACAACAAGCATCGTGCAGAGCTCGTCGACAACAACCTCGATTGTCGTTGGGCTTGTAGCAAGCAATATTCTTGGCGCAGATTCGATAAGGATTGCGATCCCAATTATTATGGGAGCGAATATTGGGACGACGATCACGAATACACTTGTTTCGCTTGGGCATATCTCACGAACTGATGAATTCAAGCGAGCGTATAGCTGTGCTATCGTACATGATATCTTTAATATTATCGCAGTTGCTGTCCTCCTGCCTTTGGAAATTTATTTTGGACTAATCGAAAAGATATCACTAAAACTGGGTTCTTTCATCCTCCACGCAAACATTAGAGGAGCGGAATTCAAGAGTCCGATCGGGATGATCACAAAACCGATCGTAAATTTTTTATACAATTCAAAGTATCCGGGTGATGGATCTCCTGGATTTATTCAAGAGATATTTTCGCCGACCCTTTCTCAAATTTTTATCCTTGTTATAGCGTTATTCTTACTTTTTATAGCCCTGCGATTTATGGTAAAAGTAATTCGTCAGCTCGTTATCGGTAAAGTAGAACAATTTTTCTCTGATTTTATTTTCAGAAATGGTGTGCTCGCATTGCTCCTTGGTATTATTTTAACAGCAATTGTGCAGAGTAGTTCGATAACAACGTCTATCATGATTCCGCTGGCTGGTGCCGGTATCGTCAATATCTACCAGGTTTTCCCTTATACCGTTGGGGCAAATATCGGTACGACTGTAACAACACTGTTGGCAGCTATGGCAACATGCTCACCTGCAGCACTTGTTGTTGCCATTTCCCACTTCACCTTTAATTTTCTTGGCATGTTAATAATTCTACCCCTGAAGCCGATCAGAATGATTCCAATCAAAATCGCTCTCGCTGCTTCAAATCTAACAATGAAAAGCAAACTCTATCCAATTCTCTTAATTGCTTTGATCTTTTTTATTTTACCAATATTTTTTCTTTTAATAACAAAATAAAAATGGATATATATCCGAGGTACTCATGATAAAAGAATTAATTAAACTCCTGAAAAAAAGCAATTTGTATAAAGAAGCACACCAGGATGCATGTGATATGTTGGACCGAGCAAACAATATGTTTGATAATGCAAGCGCAAGACTTCGCGGCAGAGACATTCCTCATCCTGATGTTGATATCTATTATGAAGAGAGAAAGGTAGATAAGACCGAACGTATTGTTCGCAAAAAAGTGTTGATACACCTTGCGGCTTCCGGAACAGCGGATTCTCCAGTTGCAATAAATCTTATAGGCATTGTGATCGATATAGAACGGGTCGGCGATTATACGATGAACATTCTTGAGCTCGCAAGAATAGCAAATATTGAGCTTAATGCAGGAGTTCTCGATGATGATTTGTCTGCAATAGAATTGGACATTGAGCACCTTTTTGATGTTGTTACCCGATCATTTGAAAAGTCTGATAAAGCATCAGCTGAATCTGTTGTAAATAAAAAACTTACAGGGCGATGTGAGGTGATACTTCATAAACTCATCACTGAAGATCTGGGATTAGATGTACAGACTGCAGTCATTGCTGCTCTTTACATTCGCTATTTGAAGAGGATTGCTGCCCATCTTCTTAATATTGCAACGGCACTTGTTCAACCTTTCGAAAAAGTTCGATTTATGCCGGAGTCAGTAACCCAAAAATACGAGAAGAAGTCAGAATATGAGTAAAAAAACGATCGCAGTTGTGGATGACGAGCCTGATATCGTTGAACTCATCCAATACCACCTGGAAAAGGAAAAATACCATACTGATGCATTTTATGACGGGGAGTCATTCCTTGAATATCTAAGACATACAATTCCAGATCTGGTAATTCTGGACTTGATGCTTCCCTCTATCGATGGGCTTGAGATTTGTAGAAAGATACGGGCAAATGATAGTCTTAAAAATATACCGATCATCATGCTGACAGCAAAGGGAACAGAAATTGATAAGATCGTTGGGCTTGAGATGGGAGCGGATGATTATGTAGTAAAGCCCTTCAGCCCGAGAGAACTTGTAGCACGAGTTAAAGCTGTTCTGAGAAGAAGTGGAGACAAACAGAAAGCTGACCATCAAAATCTCATCAAATATGAAGATCTTGTGCTTGATCTCGATACGTATGAAGCGCGGTTTAAAAATGAAGTGATCGAGTTTACAACAACCGAATTCAAGTTACTTTCCATTATTATGTCTCATCCCGGATGGGTGTATTCGAGAAATAAACTCCTTGATATGCTCTGGGGTGAAGATAAGGTCGTACTTGACAGAACAATAGATGTACATATTCAGAAAATAAGAAAGAAGCTGGGTACGGTTGGAGATCGAATAAAATCTGTTCGAGGTGTTGGCTACAAGCTTGAAAAATAGTATGAAAAATCTTTCATTCATGTGGAAACTTTTTCTCACCTTTTTTATCATTATTGTGCTCACTGCAGGACTGATCGTCCATTTTGCCTCCAGGGAAATTAAGAACAACTATCTTCAGAATCTTGAACTGACATTGGAAAACTATGCCCAGCTCATTCAAAAGTTCATAACATCCTTTGTATTGGAGAATGATTACCAGCATATCAAATCGACAACACACGATCTTGGCAATGAGCTCGGCATCAGATGTACGGTCATACGAAGTGATGGAACAGTGCTTGGTGACTCGGAAGAGGATGTGCAAAACATGGAAAATCACAGCAATCGTCCGGAGGTGATCGGTGCATTAAGAAGCGGGATTGGTAAAAGTGTCCGGTTCAGTGAAACATTGAAGAAAGACATGCTCTATGTTGCTGTTCCAATTGTTCAGAACGATAAAGTGATCGGTGTTGTACGAACAAGCTCATTCCTCGAAAATATCCAGAGAAGCATACATGTTATCACAAAAGATATTCTGAACATATCCATCGTAATAACAGTTCTGGCACTAATCTTATCAATACTTATTACACAAGCCTATACTAAACCCGTTCGGGATATTGCTCAGGTCGCTCAACGCATCAAAGAGGGAGATTTTAAAGCGCGTCTTTATACAAGACGGAGAGATGAGCTCGGAAGATTAGCAGAATCACTCAACGAGATGGCGCGAGAGCTTGAGATGTATATTACATCACTGAACCAGGAGCAGGAAGAACTAAAAACGATTCTTTCTTCCATGGTCGAAGCACTAATTGTTCTAAATCCAGACGGAATTATTGTAACAGCAAATAAAATTTTTTCAGAAATAATACATTGTGAACTGAACAAATTGGTGGGTAAAAGGTATTGGGAATATATAAGACAAGAGGAGTTTGGAAATCTTTTAACAAATGTGTTAGACACAAATAATTCCGCTACAAAGGAAATTGAGATTAAAGGAAAGATATATTTAACCAGTGCTTCTATTATCCTCGGCATTCCTGAAAAACGTATCATCGTTGTTATGCATGATATAACTGAACTAAAGCGACTTGAAGAGATGAAAACAGATTTTGTGGCAAATGTTGCACATGAGCTTAAAACACCACTTACGGCAATCAAGGGCTTTGCTGAAACACTGGAGGAAGAGATTGATTCGGCTCATAAAAGATTTATAAAAATCATACGTTCGAATACAGACCGGCTCATCAATATCGTGTCCGACCTTCTTGTCCTTTCCAATCTTGAGAACAAACACGATATTATCAATTATAAGAAATTTGATCTTGAAAAACTTATTGAAAATTCACTGTTAATTGAGCAAAAAAAGATCGATGAGAAAAACATTCATATCACCTTTGATTATGATAGTTCAATAAAGAAATTTCAAGCAGATCCTTTCCTTATCGAGCAACTCATGATAAATCTTTTGGATAACGCTGTAACCTATACAGAAAAAAAAGGCAAGATTATGATTGATGTATCCTTAGAAGATAATCAGGTTATTATTGAGATCGAGGATAACGGCATAGGAATTCCGGAATATAGCTTACCCCGTATATTCGAGCGTTTCTATGTTGTAGATAAATCCCGTTCTCGACAGCTTGGTGGTACAGGTCTTGGGCTTTCAATCGTTAAACATATTGTACTTGCGCACAACGGAGAGATATATGTTGAAAGTAAGGTTGGTGAGGGAACTAAGTTTATTATTATTCTCCCATATAATGCATAATGGATAAGAAAGAAATAGATAAACATCTAGCATTGGTAAAAAGTATCGCTTCAAAATATATACACTCGACAATTCCTTTTGAGGATCTTATCCAGGAAGGCACAATAGGATTATGGGAAGCGTGGCAAAGATATGATCCAGAGAAGGATGCGAAATTCAGTACTTATGCAACATATTGGATTAAGAAAAGAATACTCGAGGCAGTCGGAAAAGAGTATGATGCATCTTTGGATGCGGCTCAATACAATGATGAAATATCCTACCACAAAAGAGAGAATACTGAAGAGATAGAGAATTATGAGAGAATTAACTTCCCTACATCGTTTCCCGACAAGGAGAAGAAAGTCCTTATTCTTTTGTATGGCTTAGATGGAAATGGTTCTTATGATCTTGGAGAGATAGGAGAGAAACTCGGTATCCCACGAGAAAGAGTTCGTCAACTCAAAGAGAAGGGATTGAGACGTTTGAGGAAGCTGGGAATTGAGTTAACCTAAACGTAGACCTTCATAGAAAATTAACAAAACAATTATAGTCTTTTAATAAATTAAGAGTACAATCAAAAAAATAATCAAAGGACATCGTGTATGGCGAAAGTAGATCTACACGTCCATTCTATCTATTCTGAACACCCCTCAGAATGGTTCTTGCAACGACTCGGTGCTGGTGAATCTTATACAGAACCAGATTTCATTTACGAGAATATGAAGAATAAAGGGATGGATTTTGTTACAATTACAGATCATAATAACATTGAGGGTGCATTGCTCTTGCAGCAAAAATATCCTGGTGAGATAATTATTGGGGATGAAGCGACAGCATATTTTCCTGAAGATGAGTTTAAAGTTCATGTGCTTCTTTACGGACTCAATGAGAAGCAGTTTGTAGAAATTCAAAGGATCCGAACAAACATATATGATTTGCGAGATTATATAAAAGAAGAAGACCTTGCTTATTCTATTGCACATGCTACCTTTTCTGTAAATGGGAAGTTGAAATACGAACATTTGGAAAAGTTGCTATTAATGTTCGACATATTCGAAGGGATTAATGGCGGCAGGAACGAGATGCACAATCTGACTTGGATGAATGTTCTCGAAAATCTTAAAGAACAACATATCGAGCAGATGTATGAAAAACACAATATTGAACCGATGAGTGAAACACCCTGGATAAAGGGTTTGACTGCCGGATCTGATGATCATTCCGGTCTCTTTTTGGGAGAGACTTATACGGAAGGAGATGCATCTACAACTCAAGAATTTCTTCAACAGTTAAAGCATAAAAACACACAACCTGTAGGGCGGCATAACGATTATAAGTCGTTTGTATTTATGGTGTATAAGGTCGCCTATGATTATTCAAGATCGAAGAGCAGCAGCTTTTCGCAGTCACTCCTCAGCCAGATCAATAACCTTGTTTTTACAAATAAATCTCTTAATTGGAAGAATAGACTGAAGATGAAAGCATATTCTACAGTTGATAAAAACGGGAAAGATGCAGAGTTGAAATCCGCCTTCAACGATCTTGTCGAAACCTTACAAAAGGAGAAAGATAAATCACTTGATGAAAAAATATCGGTGGCATATAGGAAAATAGCAACGATCAGTGATGAGTTTCTGAAACTTCTGTTTGCTTCGATTGAGAAGCACTTGATGCAGGGTGATGTATTCAAACTTATTCAAAACTTCACATCATCGATTTCAGGCATTTTTCTTATGCTTCCCTTTTTCAGCTCGTTGCGCCATATGTTTGCAAACCGTGATTTGATTCTAAAATTGAGGAATAATTTCAATCTGGAATCATCTAAAAAAGAGAAAAACATTCTTTGGTTCAGTGATACGATCGAAGATCTGAACGGGGTATCTGTAACAGTAAACAGGATTCGGGAAAATGCCACAAAATCCAAGCGGAATGTATATCTCGTGGGCAGCGTCAAAGAAGAAAAATATTGGAAGAATTTTATTAATATCCCGAGCATACATACATTCAATTTACCCTATTATGAGTATTTAAAAATAAACATTCCTTCAATACTAAAATCAATGGAAAAGATCAGCAAATTCAATCCGGATCTCATAATTATTTCCACACCTGCATCGATAGGTCTACTGGGGCTTCTTGCAGCAAGGTTGCTGAATGTCAAATGCATTGGCATATACCACACAGACTTTGCAAAGCAGATAGAGGAGATGAATGTGGATACTTCACTTAGTGCAACGGTGCGAAGCTTTGTGAACTGGTTTTATCAGCTCGTTGATGAGATTAGGGTACCTACCTATGCATACATGGATATGCTTGAATCGCAGGGATTTGATCGAACTAAAATGAAACATTTTGCACGCGGAGTGGATACATCAGTCTTCTATCCTCAGATAAAAGGACGCGAATGGCTTCAGAAAACATATAATATTGAAGAAGGATTTTATTTTCTCTATACTGGGAGAGTTTCGTTTGATAAAAGTCTTGAGGTTGCACTTAATGCTTTTGATGAACTTCATAAAGAGAATCCCGATACTTACTTTTTCGTCGTTGGATCCGGGCCTGATATTGACATATTTAAAAAGGATTTTTCTCACAATGATCATATCATTTTTACGGGGAAAAAGGATAGAGAAATCCTTCCAAATTACTATTCAGCAGCAGATCTTTTTGTATTTCCAAGCAAAACTGACACTTTTGGCATGGTAGTTGTTGAAGCTCAAGCATGTGGTCTTATCGCTTTTGTTTCAAATGAGGGCGGCCCTCAGGAAGTGATTAAAGATGGTGAATCGGGTTATATACTGAGAGAAGTAACCGTGGACTATTGGAGAAGAAGAATGCTTGATTTTATGAAGCTATGTGACAACGAGCCAGAAAAGGTCAGGCAGATGTCTAAACGCGCAGTTGATCTTTCGAAAAAAAGAGGGGGATGGAATAAACTCATAGAAAGCTTTGTATCTTAGCCACATGGTCAGCATTTATTGTATACTCTTTCTTGTTGGCTATATGTTTCTTAGCAACATTGTTAGCTATCGTTTTATGAAAAGACGAGTTTTGGAGAGCCGGGTTTGGGATCTTAATATTTGCTGCGGAAAGACAGACGGTGGTGGGGTGAATGCCGATATTGTAAAACATACTTCTGTCCCAAATTTTCACATGGTTTAGGATATCTATAATCTTCCTTTTAGAGATAAACATTTTGAAAAGGTTTTATGTTCCCACACGATCGAACACGTGGATGATCCGGGAAAATTTTATCAGGAATTAGTTCGTGTTGGCAAAGAAGTTAAGGTTGTCGTACCGCCTTTGTGGGATCTTTCTGCTGCATTTAATATTTTTGAGCACAAATGGATTTTTATTACCTTAAAGAAAGAGCATTCCACCCTTCCATTACATATAAAACTACCCCTCGCTGATTTTATTCAAAGAACATTCGGGCAGCGGATAAAAGCGTAAGTTCAAACACTCATCACATCCATGTATAATAAACTCATAGCAATGTTATTTGGTGTGATTGGAACAGTATTATTCCATATTTCAAAAGGAATGCAGCAACAGGGGATAGAAATACTCAAACACATTTCTCAGAAAATATCAAAAAACAAGCTCTGGTATTCTGTACCTGAAAAAGAAAACACTTATATATAGTATCGGTGTTTTTCTCAACAATACGATTGGCGTCTGGATCATTTTGTCGAATCGATTCGCCCCTGCATCCTACTACACATCGATGTATGGACTCGGACTTATTGCTTTGTTGTTATATTCTTCAAAAATACTAAAGGAGGATCTCGATAGAAACGAATATCTTGGTTCAGCATTGATCGTGATAGGTACACTTATTCTCGGAATCGAGGGAATCTTTAGAAAAAACGCTGACTTAATAGTTATAAATGAGATGGTGATTGTATATATTACTTTGATATTTTTTATCGTTACTGTAGGAATGCTGTTGTTTGTATTTGATCGAAAATCGCCGATTCAGGTTGGTATTGCTTTCGGTATTATAACCGGAGGATGCGCAAGCCTGGATCCCATATATAAATACATCGGACAATCCTTGGGTGGTTCTTCAAGCTTTCTACCGCATACGCCCACTGGCACTATCTTTTTTGTCGTCAGCTTTTTCTTCACAACTGGAGCTTTCTTTATGACACAATATGCATTTTCGAAGCATGCACGGGCAACGGTCCTTGTTTCTATTCAAAACTGCATTTATGTTATATTTCCTATTTTGATACAAGCGGTTGCATTGAGGGGTTTCCAAATAACAGTTTTTACTATTCTTGGAATGATCTTGGTAACGATTGGGATACTTCTTATGCGACTTTTCAGCAAAAATAATAAACAGAATACTTATATTTCATCTTAACACAAAATTAACAAAACGTTTATAAATTATTAATGCTTCAATCGTAGAATATTCATATAAAAAAATAGCCCAAGAGGCACTTTAGAAATGAAAGGAGTTAATATGGCTAAAGTTAAATATTTAGTCGCTTTTGTGTTAATGTTAGTTATTGGTGCAAACATGCTTTTTGCATCAGACACACAAATCCAAATGACAGTATGGAATCGTTACACCTACGTGAAATCTGGTGACGAGGTTACAGAAGATCAATTCTCACTTGCACGTGGTTATCTGCGCTTGAATCACAATTTTAGTAGCGCTATCTTTGGTCGCTTCAACGTTGATTTCTTCTCAGATGAAGATGGTCTTGATGGTGCTGGTCTAAAGATCAAGTATGCATATCTCGACTTCAAAAAACTTATTCCAATTCCAGATGCTGTATTCACAGCAGGTTTAATGAAAAAATATTTTGGTACGATCTATGATTGGAGTTATATCACCGTAGAAAAAGATCCATCTGACCTTTACAAGGTTTGTTCATCCACAGACTATGGTCTTGGCATTTCGGGTTTGATCCCTGGTGGACTTGGTGAATATGCATTAGCTTTGTACAACGGTGAAGGTTATAAGAAAACTGGAAGTGATGTTAACAAGTATCCAGCATTCACAGGTAATGTTCGCGTAACACCGTTACCGGGAATTACTGTTGGTGGATCTGCAATCATTGCAAATAAAGTCGGAACATCCGAACCTTACGACAAAATGACAGCTTATGCTGGTGTTGGTCGCTTCGTATTTGGTCCAATTGATATATGGGCAGAATACCTCATGAAAAACTACACCGAAGAATCAAAAACGAGTTGTGAGACAAAGAGTGCCGGTTTCATGGTTATGCCGATCCTCAAACTTTTCCCCAACTTCGAGTTAGTGTTCCGTTATGACCAGTGGGATCCGAACACAGATCAGGATAATGACAAGAAGAATATGTGGATTGCCGGATTGAACTATTATTGTGCTAGCAATGTCATCCTTCAGCTCAACTATGAGAATATTTCATATGAAAGCAGTAAATCTGAAGATACCAAGAAGATATATGCACAGTTGAACTGGACCTTTAAAACCCCTAAATTTTAATTTATAAGGAGAAAACAATGAAAAAAATACTTGTACTCTTAATGTTGTTTGTTTTCATCAGCAGCTCGGCATTTGCCTTCAAATGGCCCTGGGCAAAAAAAGATGAAGGCACGCTTACAATAACAGGTTCTACAACCGTACTTCCCATAGCTCAGAAATGTGCTGAAGTTTATATGGACAAGCATTCTGATGCAAACATTTCAGTTCGTGGTGGTGGTTCAAGTGTTGGCATCGCAGCACTTCTCGATGGAACAGTACAGATCGCAGATGCATCCCGTTCTATTAAGACAAAAGAACTAAAAGCTGCCAGAGAAAAAGGAATCAACCCAGTTGGTAATGTTGTTGCAAAAGATGGTATCGCAGTTGTCGTACATCCAAGTAATGGTATCAGCGAAATAACGATTCCTCAAATCGAAGCAATTTATACAGGAGAGATAAGCAACTGGAAAGATCTTGGCGGAGTGCCGGGTCCTATCGTTGTGATCTCGCGCGATAATTCATCCGGAACCTATGAAGTGTTCAACGCACTTGCTCTTGGTGGTGGTAAAGTTCGCGAAGATGCGGTTGTTCTTGCATCAAATAATGCTGTTGCACAGACCGTAAGCCAAACACCCAGCTCAATTGGTTATGTTGGTCTCGGATATCTTTCCGATGCAGTAAAAGCTCTCAAGGTCGGCGGTGTAATGCCCAGTAATGCCACAGTTAATGCAGGCTCATACAAACTCGCCCGTCCGCTTTATATGTATACAAATGGCAATCCTAAAGGTCTTGCTAAACAATATCTTGATTTCATCTGGTCTGCAGAAGGTCAGAGCATTGTAGAAGATTTAGGTTTTGTGCCTCTTAGATAATTAGCGTAAGAGATGCTGTTCTCCCAAAAGGGCGAGTTAAGAGCTCGCCCTTTAAAGCAGAGTTTTTAAATTGTAGAAAGAAGTAGGATGAAAGAAAAAATAATCAAATTGATATTACTCGCCTGTGCGTTTGTCTCAATATTCTTCCTCTGTGGTATCACCCTCACTCTCTTCACAGAAAGTCTGTCGATATTTAAAGAGCTTAATATTTTCAAGTTTTTGTTCGGCACACACTGGTACCCGACTCGATACCCGCCCGAGCTTGGGATATTGCCACTCATTGTCGGTACACTTGTCGTAACACTTGGCACACTTATCATTGCAGTTCCCCTTGGAGTTGGTACGGCTATCTACATATCAGAAGTCGCCTCTCATAAGATCAAGGAAATTTTGAAACCCACAGTCGAACTACTTGCAAGTGTGCCATCAGTTATTTATGGATTATTTGGGATGGTCTTTTTAGCACCGCTTGTTCAAAAAGTTTTTAACGTTCCGATAGGATTGAATGCATTTACTGCTTCGATAATTTTAGGTATGATGGCACTTCCTACTGTGGCAAGTATAGCAGAGGATGCGATCTCGTCTGTTCCTAAATCACTCAGGGAAGCATCATTTGCTCTTGGAGCAACAAAGTGGGAAACGATCACCAGATCGGTTGTTCCAGCTGCATCTTCAGGTATTATCGCTAGCATTATTCTTGGTCTTGGTCGCGCTATTGGTGAAACCATGACCGTGCTCATGGTTGCTGGGGGAGCAGCTCAAATTCCACACTCTATCTTCGATCCGATCAGAACGATGACCGCCACGATTGCAGCAGAAATGGGCGAAGCACCAATGGGGAGTATGCATTATCAAGCACTCTTTGCCATCGCATTAGTTCTTTTCTTTATGACCCTTGGATTCAATATTCTCGCAGACTGGATCTCCCATAGGAGGAAAGTATGAGAAAATTTAAACAACGATTTGGATTTCTGCTTCTCAGACTATCCATACTCCTTGCTGTGATCTTCTTATTTTCCCTTATCATCGTGATCATTGTAAAAGGAGCAGGAGTCATATCAATACCGTTTCTTACAGAATTTCCTAAAGATGGAATGACTAAAGGAGGTATCTTTCCTGCGATCATGGGAACGTTCCTGCTTGCAGTTGGAGCGATCCTATTTGCACTACCACTCGGTGTGCTCGCAGCGATCTATCTGCGCGAATATGCAAAAAGTTACAGAGTGGTAAGGATAATAAGAGTAGGCGTCAATAACCTCGCTGGTGTACCATCGGTTGTATTTGGACTTTTTGGATTAGCTGTTTTTGTGAAATTCTTCCAGTTTGGAGTATCGCTTATTTCAGGTGCTCTTACACTTGGAATATTGATTCTGCCGATTATCATCAGATCGACAGAAGAAGCAATTGCAACAGTTCCCGAAAGTTTCAGAGAAGCATCATATGGTCTTGGCGCATCAAAATGGCATACTGTTCGACATGTAGTACTTCCTGTTGCTATGCCTGGGATTTTGACAGGAGCGATACTCGGTATAGGGAGAGCTGCCGGAGAAACGGCTCCGATCCTCTTTACTGCCGCAACCTTCTACACTAGAAGATTGCCTTCAACAGTTTTTGATGAAGTAATGGCGCTTCCCTATCACATTTATGCACTTATGACCGAAGGGACAAAACCGCAGTACCAGGTGCCGATTGCCTATGGAACAGCACTGGTCTTGTTGCTTCTGGTTCTTGGAATAAATTTAATTGCGATTATCATTAGATATAGAGCGAGAAAGGCAAAAACATGGTAAATGACGTGATCGTTCAAACAGAGAATCTTAACCTGTGGTTTGGGAAAAAGCACGTCCTCATAGACGTTAATATAGAGATTAGAAAAAAATCGATCACTGCAATAATGGGTCCTTCAGGATGCGGTAAATCAACATTTCTTCGATGCCTGAACAGGATGAATGACCTGATCCTTACCACAAGAATAGAAGGTTCAATCTTCATTGATGATGAAGATATATACAAACCAAAAACCGATATTACAGCACTGAGGAAAAAGGTTGGTATGGTTTTTCAACGACCGAATCCATTTCCAAAATCAATTTATGATAATATTGCATATGGTTTGAAAATAAATCAAGTCAAGAAGAGCAGAATACCTGAGATCGTAGAACAAAGCCTAAAAGACACTGCTCTTTGGGATGAGGTAAATGATCGCCTTCATGATTCTGCAATGTCACTTTCAGGCGGTCAGCAACAGCGGCTTTGTACGGCTCGAGCAATTGCAGTGGAACCGGAAATCGTATTGATGGATGAACCGGCATCAGCACTTGATCCTGCAGGAACACTGAAGATCGAAGAGCTTATGGAAAAGCTAAAAGAAAAATATACAATTATACTTGTTACACACAACATGCAGCAGGCAGCTCGAGTTTCAGATTATACAGCATTTTTCTACGTTGGTAAACTGATCGAGTATGGAGAAACAGAGCAAGTATTTATGAATCCACAAGACCAGTTAACTGAATGCTACATCAGCGGGAAATTTGGTTAATAGAAGAGGTAAACATGGTTAGAGAACAATATATCGAAGGATTAAAGGAGATTGAACAGGGTGCAATAAATATCGGCGAAATGGTCTGGGAAGCGCTGAATAATGCAATCAATGCGCTCATGAGACATAATTCGGAACTGGCATATGATGTCATTTCACGAGATATAGACATCAATAAGAAACGCTGGAAAGTAGAAGAAAAATGCATACTCCTCATTGCGACACAGCAGCCAGTTGCAACAGACCTCAGAGAAATTATCGCCATCCTTAATATCATTACGGATTTTGAACGTATGGGAGATCATGCACAAGGTATAGCAAAAGTAATGTTACTCCTAGAATCTGAACCTCCGATGAAAACGCTTCAGACAGTATTCGACATGGCCCAGGAAGTACTCCGCATGATAAAAAGGAGTATACAAGCTTTAATAGATAGAGATATCCAAGAAGCTTTAAAGATTTTCAAGCACGATGATGTTGTAGATAATTATTACGTTAAGATTTTCGACGAGATCGTATCCTATGAAAAAGAAAAACCTAAACGCTTCAAGGTTGGGACATATTTTCTCTGGATCGCACATGATCTTGAACGAATTGCGGATCGTGTTGCAAATATCTGTGAACGAATTGTGTATCTTGTTCATGGTGAAATGGAAGATTTAAAAACATTTAATCCATAAAGTCCATTGTAATTGTGAGTGTGATATAAAAAATATCATAGTACTCCTACTCCTTCTTACAATTACGTAAAAGCGGATGGTCGAGAGATCGTCCGCTTTGAGTTTACTTGAAATGAAAGATACTCTTCACAAAGTTAAACTTTGTGACAAGAATTGAGATGATGAATAAAAAAAAGCCACCAAGTAAAACTTAGTGGCGAGAAAAATCTATTAAGGGAATTATTTATCCTTTTGCTTCGATTGCCTTCTTGGGGCACACAGTGATACAGACACCGCACTGAATACATTTCTCTTCGTCTATCTTATGTGTTTCTTTGAGTTTACCCGTTATCGCTCTTACGGGGCATTTCTTCGCACAAATCGTACATCCGATGCACTTTTCCTCAATGATGACCGGTTGTGGCCTTGACGGCAATCTATCTTCAATTGCTTTTGTGGGGCATACGGTGGCACATTGTCCGCATGAAACACATGTATTATAATCGATCGTGGCAAGATTATTTTCAATAGTAATTGCATCAACTGGACATTTTTTTGCACAGAGCCCACAACCGATACAGGCAGTTTTGTTCCCGCATTTGGCTTTTGCATCTTTACCCTTATCGTGGGACATACAAAGAATATGAACTTTCTTACTGATCGGCACAAGTTCGATAAGATCTCTTGGACAGGCTTCGACGCACTTTCCACATCCTGTGCATTTATCCTCATCAATGATACGCATGTTGTTTTCATCGATTGTAATTGCATCGAACTGGCATGCGCGATAGCAATCGTTGAACCCAAGACATCCGAAACTGCATGCATTATGACCACCTGCAAGCAATACTGCAGCTTTACAGGTAGAGATACCCTTATCTTCAAATGTATAGTTAGTATTATTAAGCCCACCGCTCTGGCAATGGATAACAGCGATATTTCTTTCTTTCTTGCCGGCTTTTGTCCCCAGGATCTGGGCAATCTTACCAGCAACCTCGTCACCGCCTGGAGCACATAATGTCGGATCAGCTCCTGAGACAACAATAGCTTCTGCATAGCCCGAACATCCAGGATAACCGCAGGCACCGCAATTGGCTTGTGGTAAAATTTCTTCTATTTGCTCAATCTTAGGATCAACCTCCACATGAAAAACTTTTGATGCGTATGAGAGTGCTATTCCAAATAGTATTCCAAGAACACCTAAAACAATAATAGAAACCAGTAACATGCGTGCTCCTTCTTAAAATTTCATTCCGGAAAATCCGAGAAAGGCAAGAGCCATACAACCTGCAACAATAAATGAGATCGGCATGCCTTTCATCGATTTGGGAACGTTGCTATATTCGAGCCGCTCACGGATACCTGCCATCAACACCAAAACAAGCGTGAAACCAACACCCGCAGATGCACCATTCACGATAGACTCTATAAAATTATAATTTTCATTGATATTAAGCAAAGAGACACCAAGAACAGCACAATTTGTTGTGATGAGGGGAAGATATATGCCAAGTGCTTTATAGAGTTCTGGAGCAGTTTTTTTGATAACCATTTCAACAAATTGAACTAGTACTGCAATGCTCAAGATAAAGGCAATTGTGCGAAGGAAGGTCAGGTCAACACCAAAGATGCTCGTGTCCGCATTCAGCAGGAATGTGTAAATGAGCCATGTAATGGTTGATGCCATCGTCATGACAAAGATAACTGCCATGCCCATACCGAATGCAGAGTCCATTTTCTTGGAAACACCGATATAGGGGCAGAGTCCGAGAAATCGAGCTATCACGAAGTTGTTTATAAAAATAGAACCGATAATTATGATAAAAAGTGTTGAGAAATCCATGAGTGCTCCTTACGAATGTGCCTGAGATTTCTTTTTATTTTTCAAAATATTTAGTAAACCCATTAAAAGCCCGATTGTGACAAAAGCACCGGGAGGAAGGATTGCTACGATCATGGGCTTGTATGAAGCAGGAAGTATTTTAGCATTGAAGATTGCACCTGTGCCAAGTATTTCTCTAATGGATGCAATAACTATAATAGCGAGCATGAAACTGAGCCCCATACCGAATCCGTCGAGCATGGATTTGAAAACACCATTCTTACTTGCAAATGCTTCAGCCCTTCCAAGAATAATACAATTCACAACTATAAGAGGAATGAAAATACCAAGACTTTTATGAAGAGGTGGCACATATGCTTCCATAACCATATCAACGATCGTCACAAAGGAAGCGATAACAAGAATAAAACAAGGGATCCTGACCTTGCTTGGAATAAAATTCTTAATAAGAGAAATGATGATGTTCGAACAGAGGAGAACAAATGTGGCAGCTGCCCCCATACCGATTGCATTCTGTACAGAGGTGCTGACAGCAAGCGTGGGACATAAACCAAGCGCCATAACAAAAACGGGATTTTCTTTTATTATGCCTTTTGTAAACTCTTGAATTGCTTTCATATGCGATCTCCTCTATAATCTATCTTTGAGTTTGAGGAATGCGTCACGGATTGCATTGGTAACAGCGCGAGTTGTGATTGTGGCACCGGTAAGGGATTGGATGTCACCACCATCTTTATCAACGTAGATATCAGCAGGATTTTTGCTTGAGAACTGAGCAGTGAAATCGGGCTTTGTACAGTTAGCTCCAAGACCAGGAGTTTCTGATTGCGAAACCACCGTTATTGCTTGTATCATGAGATCGGGAGTTAATCCAACGATTGTTTTTACATCACTACTGTAACCGTATTGCACGCACGAAAAGACATAACCGGCAAGAGTGCTGTCTGAAGAATATCCTTCGTAATAGAGTATGGTGCTGCTATCAGAAACAGGATTGAAATATTTTGCATCAGGAAGCACCAGTCTGCGAGCTTCTTCTTCTGCCTTGAGTTTATTTTCAGCAATGAGAGGAGCTGTCTGCATGTAGATCAGTGAGAGAATTGCTCCAGCAACCACACAAATGATCAGCAGAACCAATGTAGGACGAATAAAATCTATCATAGTATCCTCAAATTTATGTCACTTTTTGGATTTTTTTCGGAAACCAAAGGGCTTTTGTGGGGTTAATCTGTCGATGAGAGGAGTGGCAACATTCATAATGAGTATTGAATACGATACGCCTTCAGGGTATCCACCCCATGTTCTGATAACAACGGTGAGAATACCGCAGCCGAGTCCAAAGATCAGCCGCCCTTTTTTTGTTACGGGAGAAGTCACCATATCGGTTGCCATAAAGAATGCGCCAAGTATCAGGCCGCCGGAAAAGATGTGGAAAAGGATCGGACCGGAGAAGAGACCGTCGATACCTCCGACCATCCAGCTGAGGAACGCTACTGTGCCAATATAGCTGATGGGAATTCGCCACTCAATATAGTGCTTATATACGAGTATTGCTGCGCCGAGTATAAGCGCTGCTGCTGAAACTTCACCAATGCAACCGCCGATATTTCCCCAGAAAAGTTCCTTTATGTAATCAAGGGATGAAAGCTGGTGGAAGATGGTTCTTGCTGAATCTCCGGCTGTTCCTGCTATGATATCACCGCGTATTTGTTGAGCAACATTGAGAGGAGTGGCAGAAGTGATAAGGTTCTGAAGCTGTGCATCGCCGCCTGTAATCAAGGTCTGTTTAAGTCCCGATATAGTTGAGACACCGGCATTCGCAAGTTTGGTTGCCCATCCGGTTGTCATCTGCACAGGCCAGGATGCCATGAGGAATGCACGCCCAAGAAGTGCAGGATTGACCGGATTATATCCCAAGCCACCGAATATCTGCTTCCCGATAGTAATTGCAAAAACAGAACCAACAACAGGGATCCACCATGCAGTTAACGGAGGAAGGTTGAAGGCAAGGAACATTCCAGTGACAACAGCACTTCCATCAGAGACGGTGATTGGTCTTTTCGTTAAAAATTGAACGAGAGCTTCCGTTCCAACTGCTGCAGCAACACCGAGGATGGTTATCCAGATGGAACGCCATCCAAAGAAGATGTATGCAGCAATCAGGGCAGGAAGAAGAGCAATGACAACAGTCCACATTACTTTACGAACATTAACATGTTCATGAAGATGCGGAGAAGAAGAAACATTCACGAGATTCACGTTAAAAACCTCCGAACACTATTTATCTTTGAGTTTAAGTTTATTAACTTCGATCTTACCGATCTTGATCCACTGAACAAGTTGAATATGAGAGGGGCAGACATATCCGCATGAGCCACATTCAATACAGTCAAGAACTCCCAGTTTCATGGCAGCATCGTATTGAGCATTTTTAACATTTTCAGCTATAAATGTCGGTATCAGATTCATAGGACAGGCATCAACACATCGTCCACAGCGAAGGCATGGAGCTTCGGTTGTGTCCACTACTTCAGCTGGACTCATAAATACAAAACCTGAGGTGGTCTTTGTGGCAGGAGCATCGGAGTTTGGAAGTGCAAATCCCATCATCGGACCACCGGATATAATCTTTCCGATATCTTCAGTTGTTCCTCCGCAAAATTCAAGAAGTTGAGAAAGAGGAGTACCAACCGGCACCTTGAGATTTTTAGGTTCATTGACGATTGAACCGCTCATTGTCGTAATCCTTTCAATGAGAGGTTTATGATAGCGAAGTGCTTCATAGATGGCAAAAGCAGTTCCTACATTTTGAACAACAGCACCGACATCCATTGGAAGTCCACCTGCCGGTACCTTTCTTTTTGTAGCTGCATAGATGAGTTGTTTTTCTGCTCCCTGGGGATACCGCAGCATGCATGGGACTACACTCATATTTTTTTCATCACGGAGCATTTGTTTAAAAACCGTGATCGCATCTTTTTTATTGAGCTCGATACCAATATAACCGCGTTTCGCACCAAGTATTTTCATAATAATACGTAGACCGGCAATAATCTCTTCCGGATTCTCAAGCATAAGACGATGGTCGGAAGTGAGATATGGTTCGCATTCAACGCCGTTAAGAATAACTATATCGATTGGGCGGTTCTCAGGAGGAGAAAGTTTAACGTGGGTTGGAAATCCGGCACCACCCATGCCGCAGATGCCTGCGTTTTGAATCCGTTCCTTCATCTTTTCCGGACTCAGCGACATGAATTGTTCATCGTCCTGAAGTTTTGAAATCCATTCATTTTTTCCATCATTTTCAATTTCTATGGCATGCTGGATCGTGCCCGTTGGATGAGGATACGGTCCAATCTTTGTAATTTTACCGGAAACTGGGCTGTGCATAGGAATTGATACAAACCCGCTTGCATCTGCAATCTTCTGTCCTTTTTTAATCTCATCTCCAACCTTTACGATCGGAACTGCTGGTCTGCCAATATGTTGAATCAGCGGGATATAGAGTTTTTTTGGAGCAGGGAATTTCTCAATTTTTTTATGATTTGAAAAATGCTTATAATCATGCGGATGAATACCGCCCTTAAAGGTTTTAGCGCACATACTTAATCCTTTGAAAATTTATAATCATGATTATTCAAAGATCGCTTTCACGAATTCTGTTGCATTGAAATCTTTCAGATCGTCCATTTGCTCACCGATGCCGATTGCCTTGATTGGGATCTGAAGACTGTCCATGATGCCAAGAGCTACACCACCCTTTGCAGTGCCGTCAAGTTTCGTAAGAATGATACCGTCGATCGGTATAGATTCGAGGAATTTCTTTGCCTGCTGAACACCATTTTGCCCTGTTGTCGCATCGATCACAAGAAGAACCTGGTGCGGTGCGTCGGGAACATGTTTTTGGATGGTTCGTTTTATCTTTTCCAGCTCTCGCATAAGGTTGATCTTCGTATGAAGTCTACCGGCAGTATCGATCAGTACAACATCATAAGACTGAGCTTTTGCAGATTGCATAGCATTATAGATAACAGAAGAAGGATCAGAACCGTATTCCTGCCCTATGATGGAAACACCAACTCTCTTTGCCCACAACTCAAGCTGTTCTATTGCTGCTGCTCTAAATGTATCGCCGGCAACAAGAAGAACTTTTTTCCCGTTTTTTTTAAATCTCAAAGCACATTTTGCAATAGAGGTTGTTTTGCCAACCCCATTCACTCCGACAAAAAGGAGGACATATGGACTAATATTTGTATTATAATCGATTGATGTAACGTCTTTATATTCATCCTGTAAGATTGTGATTATGATGTGTTCAAGGGCAGAGAAAATTTGATCTGGCTTTGTTAATTTATGTACTCGGATTTGTTCTTCAAGTTTTGATATTATCTTTTGAGTGATTGACACTCCGAGATCAGCCTGGATGAGGATGTCTTCTATATCTTCAATAAGTTCCTCATCGACGCGTCCGCTCAAGTGAACAATTTCTGCGATTCTTTTAACAAATGAGTTATGAGTTTTTGCTAACTTCTTCTTTAAATTACTAATAAGGGACAATAAAAACTCCGAAAATTTTGCATGAAATTTTATATAGATGAGAATGAATCAAGTTTTTCTTCATTAAACTATCGACAGTTCTAACGAATTGCGTTATTGAGTTTTTCCGTTCGTTGAGAGTTTTGACGGTATATTACAAGTGGCACTATAATATTCATCGTCTTTGATATTTTGGGAAAAAGCCTGGTACATAACCCCCGCAAAAAAGAATGAGAAAAGTGAAAAAACTCGCAAATGTAGTATTAATAAACCTGTAACGAACCTCGGGACATTTTGTGTGTTGCAAGAAAAATACTGTAATTTAGGTGTTTGTGAAAAAAAGAATGAGAAAAACGACCGAAGCTATTGTGAAAAAAAGAATGAGAAATTTATCAATATTATGACTTTTTGTATTGAAGCAACTCACGCTGCAACTCATTTATATAACGAAGATCATCATAATGCTGTTTTTTTAATGTATTTATTTCGTCCCGTAACTCGTTTCGCTCCTTTTTACATGCAGCAAGCTCCGTTTTTTTATTATCTTGGTTTATAAAAGCAGGAAGCTCCTGCGGTCCCTCACCAGTTATTAACCAATGAATGTTGACCTTTAGTGTATTTGACAATTGAATTAAATTTTTTACCTGAGGAAAAACTAAATCATTTTCATATTGACTTAATATAGCATAATGTATTGTAGATTTATTTGATAAATCCCTTAAAGACATATCTTTAGACAAACGAATACTTTTAATTCTTTTTCCAAAACTATTCATATTTTTTCAAAATGTTTAATAAACATTAAAAAACTACTTGACAAAATTTAGTGTTCACTAAACACTTGCACCTAAATCAATAAATAAACAAGAGTAATATGATGTCAAGTGAAATGAAAAAACGTAAAAACCATAAGAATTGGCTATACTGCTCATGTCTCTGATATTAAAGGACATAAGTCGTATTAATAATGCGCAAAAAAGAATGAGAAAAAACAACAGCCTGCGGTCAAAAAACATAAAGGAACATTTTTTTTGCACCCAATGTTATAAATCGATAAACAATATATTTTTAAAATTATACATACCAAAAACAAGCGGAGGAAAAAAACAATGAGAAAATTACTGCGTCGAATATTCTGCCGAAGGAAGCCAGTGGCAGAACTTATGGTTCAACGATTACGAGAACAATATAACGGGAGGATACATGACATCAAAAAGCGATAAGATATTTATGATCATAGCGATGCTTGTTTTAATTGTTGTAGCAGTGCTTGGCTGTTTGTGGATATACAGATCGGTCACGTGCCCGAGAATGGTACAGCCGGATTATAAGGCAATAGAAGAAGCTTCCGACTATTTGGGCGTGGACCACTGTGTGATAAAATCTGACGGCAAGGCATATATTACCTGGTCAGATAAAGAATATGATCTGCTCGATGTATATGCAATGAAACAGGAGGGA